>NZ_QRHM01000041.1:4467-4858 GCF_003470325.1 Collinsella sp. AM24-1
CCCCCCCGACCCCCCTTCCACAGGAACGGTTCACCATTCTTGGAACTTGGAACTCCGAATGTATGTCGTAGTGCTCGCTTCGCTCGCTCATTCGGAGTTCCATCCCAAAATCAACCTTCCTCGCCGACTTGGGCAAGGAAAGGGTCGATGGAGCAGAGCGTCCATCGACCCTTATCCCAGTCTGTCTTTTGGCTTCACCGTCGCGTCAATTCCGCAGCCGGTGAACGAGTCGGCTTAGATCTGCTAACGCAGACCACGCCGCCCCGTAGTCACCGCTCGCTACATTGACCCGCCTACTCACCGCCTAGGGATGGGCGCTTTTCTTCTGGCTCTAGGTGTACAATAAATCTATTGATAAGATAACGTGCCTGTGAGGGCTTCCGGGATGGGT
>NZ_QRHM01000042.1:0-4514 GCF_003470325.1 Collinsella sp. AM24-1
TGCAGACCTTTCGTCATGGCCTCCTACCTTTCTTTCGGGCCTTTCGGCCGAATCTCTCAGCACCCTTCCGTAACGGGTGCTGCTTACTGACAGCTCTAGTTATATCCAAATTCCAACCGCAATTCCACCTCGCCCCCGAACGGTCAACAAAGTTCGATGAACGGTATATCGAATATGATTCCCCCATAATGCACTTCGGCGTTCTAAAGTAGCTTTTCTAAGGTAAACGCTCTTTTTTCTCAAAAATCATTCGCAATTACAACTCCAATCTTTCGATTAAGAATTGCATATCTACAACGGTTTTATGTATATAAATGACGCTTGTTTACGTTTCTGCCTGTATTCGATGATATTCAGCTATCTATCATTCTTATTCACACATACTCAGCAGTTGAGTGAGGATCTAGACCGTTTTTCGCAACGCGACGGGCGTCAGCTCTATGGCTTGACAGCGTAAGAAGTAGGTTAAGATACCGTTCGCACAATACGTCCGTGCCACAAGTCGACTAAATTGAGACAATAGTGAATAGTGTTAGGCAACCGTCCCCTGCGGGGACTGAACGGACAGATGCATATGCCGAGCAAAATCGAAAAAAAGCAAGCCGCTGCAAAGCTGCGTAAGCCGCCGCGCGACTTCTCGTACACGCAGAACCGAGAGCTCAGCTGGCTGCGCTTTGACAACCGTGTGCTTGACGAAGCCTTCGACGAGACCGTTCCGCTGTTCGAGCGGCTAAAGTTCGTGTCGATTTTCGAGTCTAACCTCGATGAGTTTCTCATGGTGCGCGTGGGCGGCCTGTCCGATCTGGCAGAGCTCAAAAAACAGCCTGTCGACAACAAGAGCAATATGACCGCCTCCGAACAGGTCGATGCTGTCATGGCCGAAATGCCCGGGCTCCTTACCCGATGGGAGTCCATCTTTAAGAGCATCGAGGGCAAGCTCGACACCCTGGGCGTTCACCGCGCCCGCATCGATTCGCTTACGCCCGAGGAGCGCACCTTTGTAACCCGTTACTTCCAGGCCTACGTGTCGCCGGTCATCTCACCGCTGGTGATCGACCCGCGCCACCCCTTCCCCAACCTGCGCAACGGCGCACTCTACCTGGCCTGCGGCCTGGACGGCGTCACCGACGAGGAGAGTCTGCTGGGCCTTATCGAGATTCCCACCTCGATGAACCGCGTGGTCGAGATCCCCTCGCCCACCGGCACCTACTCCTACATCTTGCTCGAGGACGTCATCCTCGCCTGCCTGGACAGCTGCTTTGGCTCCTATAAGCCGCTCGACCGCGCGCTCATCCGCGTCACCCGCAACGCCGACATCGACCCGGACGGCGAGGGCGTCGAGGAGGAAGAGGATTACCGTCAGCACATGAAGCGCATCCTCAAGAAACGCTTGCGCCTGCAGCCGGTGGTGCTCGCGGTCTCGGGGTCGCTCGAAAAAGCAACGCTCAAGACTATCCGCAAGGCGCTCGAGCTCTCGCGTCGCTCGGTCTTTACCTGCGATATCCCGCTCGACCTGGGCTACGTCTTTGGCATTGAGAGTAAGATTCCCGAGCACCTGCGCAACGAGCTGCTCTTTACGCCGTTTAAGCCGCAGCCCAACTCCACCATCGATATGACCCGCTCCATCCGCGAGCAGGTACTTCAGCACGACAAGCTGCTCTTTTATCCCTATGAGGCCATGAACCCCTTCCTGGATCTGGTGCACGAGGCCGCCTACGACCCCGAGTGCATCTCACTGCGCATCACGCTCTACCGCGTGGCCAAGCAGAGCCGCCTGTGCGAGTCACTGATCGATGCCGCCGAGAACGGCAAAGAGGTCACGGTGCTCATGGAGCTCCGCGCGCGCTTTGACGAGCAGAACAACATCGAGTGGGCCGAGCGCCTGGAAGAGGCCGGCTGCACCGTCATCTACGGCTCCGAGGGCTTTAAGTGCCACTCCAAGATCTGCCAGCTCACCTATCGCGAGGGCATGGCGCTAACGCGCCTGACGCTGCTGGGCACCGGCAACTTTAACGAGAAGACGGCCAAACTCTACAGCGACTTTATGCTCATGACCGCTCACCCCGGCATCGGCGAGGACGCCAACCTGTTCTTCCGCAACCTGTCGCTGGGCAACCTGCGCGGCGATTACCGCTTCCTGGGTGTGGCGCCCGTCGGACTGAAACCGCTCATCATGCGCGGGCTCGCCGGCGAGATCCAGCGCGCCCTCGCCGGCGAGCCCGCCCGCGTGTTCTTTAAACTCAACTCGCTCACCGACCGCGAGGTCATCGACAAGATCGCCGAGGCATCGTGCGCAGGAGTCCGCGTGGACATGATCATCCGCGGCATCTCGTGCCTCAAGCCGGGCGTTCCTGGCAAGACCGAGAACGTGCATGTCCGTTCTATCGTCGGACGCTTTTTGGAGCATGCGCGCGTTTACGCCTTTGGCGTGGACTCGGACATGATCTATCTGAGCTCGGCCGACATGATGACGCGCAACACCGAGCACCGCGTGGAGATCGCCTTCCCCGCGCTCGACCCCACCTGCCGCGCCCTGGTGCACGAGTACATGAGCATGCAGCTGCGCGACAACGTGAAGGCCCGCAGCCTCACGAGCGACGGCACCTGGGTCCCCGTGGAGCGCGCAGAGGGTGAGAAACCCTTCAACTCGCAGGAAGCCCTGCTGGAGCGTGCCTATCGCAACGCCGAGGCCGCGCCCGAGCCCGTCATTGAGGCAAAGCCCGCCCCTGCTCCTAAGCCGCAGCCGGCCACACCCGAGGTTCAGAAGGTCCAGGCGACCGTCATTGAGCCCGAGCCCGCACCTGCACCTCAGCCCGAGCCGCAGGCAGCTAAGCCCGCACCCGAGACGAGCACCCGTCGCGATAAGCCCGCCGGCAAGACCAAGGCCATTGAGCGCCATCGCCCCGGTCGTGTGCGCATGGGCCTAGGCCTGATCGGCCTGGGTCTTAAGACGCTCATTACCGGCAAGACGAAATAGTCGTTTGTAGAAGCAGTTTGTAGAAGCGCCCCGCATTTGAGGAAAGCCTCGGATGCGGGGCGCTTTTCCCTGCTACCATGGTGCGAGCAACAACACGAATGACAGGCAGGGATATGAAGCTCACTATAGAATCGATGACCTACGGCGCCGACGGGCTGGCGCACGCCGACAACGGCAAGGCCGTCTTTGTGCAGGGCGCCGTGGCAGGCGACACCGTCGAGGCCGAGGTCGTACAGGACGGCAAGTCGTTCATGCGCGCCCGCACGACCGAGATTCTGGAGCCGAGCCCCGATCGCATTCAGCCCCCCTGCCCCTTCGTTGGCATCTGCGGCGGTTGTTCGTGGGGCAATCTCTCACGCACGGCACAGCTCGCCGCCAAGGAGCAAAACCTGCGCTCCACGCTCGAGCGCATCGGCAAGTTCGCTCCTGAGCAGGTCGATGAGTTGGTACAGCCCATCTGCCACACCAAGGACGACTGGGGCTACCGCAATAAAATCGAGCTCGAATCGACCGTCGTCAACGGTCGCGTGCGCCTTGGCATGCACGGTGTCGACCCCAGCAAAATCGTGACCGTCGATGCGTGCCCGCTGTTCGATAAGCGCTTCCCGAAGGCGCTCAAATCGGTCGTCGGCGCACTCAACTATCTAAGCGGCAGCCATGACTTGGGACTCGAACGCGTGGGCATTCGTGCATCGCGCCGTACCAAGGCACTCGAGGTCGCACTCTGGACGCCTACAGGCTCTTTTCCGCGCTCGCAGGTCTCCCGCGTGCTGGCGGACGCCGCTCATCCCACGAGCATCGTGCGCGTGATGAGCAAGGGCGAAAAGAAAGCCCGCCGTGTCTCCAAAGTCGAGATGCTCGCCGGCGAGGGCTCGTGGACCGAGAATATCGCCGAAGGCCAGATGCGCTTATCTGCCCCGTCGTTTTTCCAGGTCAATACCAAGGGCGCCGAGATTTTGATTGAGCTCGTCATGGACGCCCTCGACCCGCAGGAAGACGAGCTAGCCGTGGACCTGTACTGCGGTGCTGGCACCTTTACCCTACCGCTCGCCCGCCGCTGCGATTACGCCGCCGCCGTCGAGGCCTACGGCCCGGCCGTGCGCGACCTGCGTCGCAACCTGGAGATCAACAAGCTCGATAACGTCGATGTCATCGGCGGCGATGCCGTGCGCGAGTTCCCCGACCAGGACGCCGATGTCCTGGTAGTCGATCCGCCACGCGCAGGATTGGCGCCCGAAGCCATCGACCTCATCGCGAGCACGAGCGCCCGCGATGTCGCCTATGTGAGTTGTGATCCGGCCACCCTGGCACGCGACCTCAAGCGCTTTGTCGAGGAAGGCACCTTCTCCCCCGTGAAGATCACGCCGGTCGACCTATTCCCGCAAACCTTCCACTGCGAAACCGTCGTCCACCTCAAGCGTAACTAGACCGTTTGCCCAAGACCACGCCCGATGATTTTTCTGGGACGGGGATAAAAAATTGTTCTGAATGATTATTTAAGGCTCTGTTAGACCAGGATTGACATACATGTGTCCCC
>NZ_QRHM01000043.1:0-4293 GCF_003470325.1 Collinsella sp. AM24-1
AAGCACATTAAGTGCTTTCCTTTGCGTGCGGAACTCGCGACAAACTTAACCCCCGCCCCCAGCACCGGAGACCCTCCCTGCCGTCACATTATTCAACCAGTTTTGCGGGCGTGCGCCGCTGCGCGGCTAGCCCGCGTGCTTCCCGGCGGGGTTGGTCTGATTGTTCTGGTTGGACTTCTTACTTTGGCTCAAAGAAAAACGGGAGATGCGTTGTGCATCCCCCGTTTTTGTTGCGGTTAGTCTAGGTCAATAAACTTGGTACTTATGACATGGCCGTCTTTGACGAGCATTCTGGCCATGGTGGGGCCTCGGGTGCCTCTGGGGTAGCTGGCGCTGCCCGGGTTGAGGACTAAGCAACGGCCTACTTGGGCTTCTTTGGTTACGTGGGTGTGACCGTTGATGGCTACGTCTACGGATCCCACCGGAAGGTCTTCGCGGTAGTGGGCTACGGCGAATTTGAGGCCTTCGTAGGTAAAGAGCGCAAGACGGTCTACATCGGGGCCGTAGTCGCGGTAGTAATCGTTGTTGCCCAATACGGCCCGCACGGGGGCGATGGTGCATAGGTGCTCGTAGTCCATCTCTGACGTAAGGTCGCCGGCGTGGATGATCAGGTCTGCGCCCTCAAGCTCATCCAAGAGCGCAGGCGATAAATAGCCGTGGGTGTCCGAGATGATGTCGATGCGCTTGGCGCTTGCGCTGTTCATGGGATCCCTTCCGCAAAAAACGATTCGGCAGATACATACAAAAAAGGCCCCACGGCCCCGCAGACGATGGGTCTACAGGGCTGCGGGGCCAGTGTGCTAGAGACTCAGAGCCTTCTTGAGCGGCACGACGCGGCGGCGCGAAACCGGCACGCGTTCGTCGACGCCCGTAATGCCCAGCTGGATGGCGCCCGAGGGCACCGTCTCAACGTCCGTGACGCACGCTAGGTTGACGATATAGCGGCGGTGAACACGGAAGAAGCCAAAGTCGCAGAGCTTGGCCTCAAACTGCGCCAGCGAGGTCGTCGACAAAAAGCGATCATCGACGGTATAGATGCAGGAGTAATCGTCCTTTGCCATGATAAAGCGGATGTCATCCACGGGAATGAGCACCTTGCGGCCGCCCTTTTCCACCGGGATACGCTCGATGGTCACTTTGCTGTCCGTAACCGGCTTGGCGCGTTGCATGACCTTCTCGATCGCGCGATCCAGGCGTGCCTCCTCAACCGGTTTCATTAGGTAATCGACAGCATCTACGTCGAACGCCTCGACGGCATGATCGCTATACGCGGTCACAAACACAATCGCCGGCGGATTTTTGAGCTTATGCAGCGCCTCGGCAAGTTGCAGGCCCGAGGCACCGGGCATCGAGATATCGAGAAACACGACATCCACGCGACTTTCCATAAGCATCTCGATGGCGGAGCGGACGCTCGACGCCTCCGTGATCGTGCCGATCTTGCCCGTTTGCTCGAGCAGGAAGCGAAGCTCCGAGCGAGCCGGCGCCTCATCATCCACAATCATCGCACGCAGCATAGGGATAAAACCTTTCGTCAACTAACTACGCCGGGCATCCGTCGCATGACGTTGAGCCCGTAGCCTTTTATTTTACTCTTGAATGTCAAAGATGCTCTCTGACAAATCAAGATGAAGGAGCACTTTGGTGCCCTTGCCCGGCGCCGATTCGACACGCGTATAGGAGTGCGGCCCATAAAAGCGATGGATGCGCTCCGAAATATTGTGCATGGCCACACCGGCGCCGCCACCCTGGGGAGAGCTGGCGTCGGGACGGGCAGAGCGCTCGTCAAACAGTCTGGCGGCGGTACCCTCATCCATGCCCACGCCATTATCGGCCACGGCAATCAAGATTGCATCCTCGCCGTCTTGGTGAACGGTCACGTCGATCCTCAGGGCGTCGTCATCGCCCATACCATGACGTACGGCGTTCTCGACAATCGGCTGGATCACGAACGCCGGCACCAGCGTATCTTCCACGTCCTCGGACACATCGAACGTCGCAAGCACGCGGTCCTCGCCAAAGCGGGCCTTCTCAAAGGTAAGGTAGCGCTTGGTCTGTGCGACCTCGCGCGAGACCGGAATAAGCGATCCCGAGTTGTCGAGCGTGGCACGATAGAACGATGAGAACTCACGAAGCAGTTCGCGGGCCCGCAGCGGGTCGGTGCGCGTAAACGATGCAATGGTGTTCAGCGTGTTGAACAGGAAGTGCGGGTTAATCTGCGCCTGCAGCGCACGCACCTCGGCGCGCGCCGTGAGCTCCTTTTGCACCTCGAGCTCGTGGATGGCGAGCTGCGTGGACAAGATCTCGGCAAAGCCCGAGGCAAGCGCGTACTGGGTACGGTCGACGGCGCGCGGGGTCTTGTAGTAGAACTTGAGCGTACCGACGGTACGATCGCCCACCTTGATGGGGGCGATAATGCCGGCGGGGACTTGGTTGTGCGAGCCGTCCGAGCCCACGACATCCACCATACGGTTGAACGACTGCACGATGCCATGTTCGATAACGTAGCGTGTGGCAAGCGTGTGGATGGGAGTATCGGGCAGCAGTTTTTCCTCAAACTCGCCCGCGCAGGCAAGCACGTTGTCCTCGTCGGTGATGGCCACCGTCATGGCGCGCGTCTCGGGCAAAATGCGCCGGCACACCAAACGCGCCGACTCCTGCGTCAGACCGCCCTTAATGTCCTCGAGCATGGCCGAGGCCACCGAGAGCGTCTCCTCGGTGTACTGGGAGCGCACCGAATCGGGATTGAGCGTCAAAAAGATAAAGATGCACAGAAAGATGCACAGCAGCGCGCAGGCAATCACCGTGGCGATCGGCTCGATACCGGTCACCAAGGCGAAAATAAAGTACACCAGCACGCAAATGGCGCAGGCGACGGCAATGATGCGAAAGATTGATATTGAACTATCGCGCTGGGCGCGGCGGTCGATCATTCGGCCCCCTCCAGAATACTGATCAGTTGTGCGTCACGCCAAAGCCCGTCCATAATCTTGGGCCAAAAGCTCTGGAAACGCAGATAGCTTGCAGCGTTTTGGCGCGCATAGGCCTTTGCCTCGTCGATACCATGGCGCCAGATGCGCAGGTAGCCCTCATGCTCGCGGGTAAACACGCTGCGGACCATAGCGGTCTTGCGCACGCGGTCGTCGAGCTCGCGCGAAATCCACGGGCCCGGGTAGGGCATGAGCGATGCCGCCGTAACGGGGATGAGCTCCTTTTGATGCGCGGCGAACGTCAACTTGGCCCGTTCGTAGTACCAACGGTATACATCCTGCATAAAGCGCGGTGAGCGCTTTTCGGACTCCGGAGGCAGATGGCGCACGGTCCACTCGTTATCAAACCACACGTCGTAGCCAAACATACGCATGTTAAAGAGGTAATCCAAGTCCTCGCCGCGGGTGATAAACGGGTCAAAGGCCACACGCGTAAAGGCGCGGGCGTGCAGGGCCATCAGGCCGCCGCACACGTAGTTGGAGCGCGAGATGCGGGTGCCCGAGAGCGCCTTTTTCATCCAACGGTTGAACTCGATGCGCTTGGTCCACCAACGATGGCAGATGCCCGCCTTGTCCGTGGGAGCCAGCGGCGAGCCGTCGCGATCGTAGAAATAGCCGCTCTTGACCAAGATCGGCAGGCCCTGGCGCGTCTGCTGACCCAGCGCGTAGGTCGCGCGCTTCATAAAGTCGGCATCGATGACAGTCTCATCGTCATCCAAAAAGATAACCGCGTCATGCCCCAGCACAGCGGCACAGGCTAGCCCCATGTTGCGGATGGCACCGTAGCCTCGCAGGCTCACGCACTCGCCCGAACCCTTGGGCGCGATCTGAGCAACCCGGTCTGCGATGCGCGAGGCCTGGGTGTTGGTGACAACGGTGACCTTGAGCGTGGGATGCGCGTCGACAATCTCGTGCACGCGCAGCGACACATCGGCTGTGGCAGAAACAGGACAGACCACCAAAAGGATGATGCGCGGGATGTCGCACACCTGCTCAAGCGAGGCCAGGCAGCGGTCGAGTTCGGGATTGTCGGCGTTGAGTCGCGTCGAATGGTCATAGGTGCCAGGGGCGTTTGCGCAAGCGTCATCGCCCGCCCAATACGTTGGAATCACGACCGTGGCGTTCATGCCTTACCCTCCCTGCAACACAAAAACGGGACGCCGCCAAACACAGGCGACGCCCCGCGACCTAGCTGATTCCATCATACCCACTTGGGCAAATCATTGCTCGCAAGTCGCAATGTTTATTGCGGATAACCCCAAAAGCCTTGATTCTCATCTTCATTGCAACAGCCTCAGGACTC
>NZ_QRHM01000044.1:0-271 GCF_003470325.1 Collinsella sp. AM24-1
CCCCTCGATTATCTCGATCCCCTTGTACTCGCACAGCTTCCTGAGGATCTCCCCTATGTCGCTCCTGATTTGGTTGTAGATCACTTTGCGCCTATACTTCGGCGTGAACACGATGTGGTACTTGCACATCCACTTCGTGTGGGAAAGGCTGTAGGCCTTCTGGGCCATGGCGACCACCCCTTCGACTCGAATTCTTGACGGCCTGAACAATCGTCAATATCGGTCGGAGGGGTGGCTTTGTAAAGCCGTTTGTCTCCACCCGCATAGCGGG
>NZ_QRHM01000044.1:281-2796 GCF_003470325.1 Collinsella sp. AM24-1
CGGAGGGGTGGCTTTGTAAAGCCGTTTGTCTCCACCCGCGTAGCGGGTGGTTTAAAGCTGGCCGCTGCGCGGCCAGCAGACTAAAGTCTTGAAGAAAAAAGACCGGGTCCGCTTGATTGCGGACCCGGTCTTTCCGAGTCAAATAGATGGGAGATTCAACCCGTCCGACCGACTAGGCCTTGGCGGCCTCGGCGTCGGCAGGAGCTTCAGCGGCAGCGGCGCGACCGTACTCGGCCTTGCCCATCTCGGACCACTCGGGCTCCTCGTCGGGCATGGAGCCGGCCTCCTTGCCGAAGAACTCCTTGAGACAGTTGACGGCAACGATGAGGCCCAGGACCATCAGCAGGACGGCGAAAACGAGCTGCAGGCCCTTGGTGGCGGCGACGGAGACGGCGGCCGTGGTGGCGGTAGCCGGGATGGTGCCGAAGAAGCCGTAAGCCTGGACAGCGGTCATGCAGCCCATGGCGCTCTGGACCAGCGAGGTGAAGGTGCAGCAGAGCAGGAAGGCGACGGGCACGTAGAGCATCCAGCCCTTGCGGCCGGTGCACTTGCAGAACACGGCGAGGGTAATCATGGTCATACCGCCGAGCAGCTGGTTGGAAGCACCAAAGAGCGGCCAGATGTTGGCATAGCCGCCAAAGGCGAGGGCGAGACCGGGAAGCAGGGTGACGACCGTGGCGAACCAGGGGTTGCCGAGAACCTTCATGTAGCCGGCCTTGGACTCGATGGCCAGGGCGTCGTTGGTCTGGGCAAAGAACTCGGAGAACGAGGTGCGGGCGATGCGGGCGACGGCGTCGAGCGAGGTCAGGGCCAGAGCGGAAACGTTCATGGTCATGAAGACGGTAGCGAACGTACCGTCAACACCGAAGGCCTGCATACCGCGGGAGATACCAGCGGCGAAGATCTGGAACGGGGTGGAAGCGACGCCGGCGTTGAGGGCGCCGGTACCGGCGGTGTTCATGTCGGAGAACATGATGCCGGCGACGATGATGGCAAGGATGCCGACGAAGGACTCGACGATCATGGCGCCATAACCGACCTTGACGGCGTCCTGCTCCTTCTCGACCTGCTTGGAGGAGGTACCAGAAGAAACGAGGCTGTGGAAGCCGGAGAGGGCACCGCAGGCAACGGAAACAAACAGGACCGGGAACATCATGCCAGAAGCAGTGGAGAAGCCGGTGAAGACCGGAGCGGTGATGGTGGCCTGACCGTTGACGCCCAGGACGACGATGCCGAGGACAGCGCAAACGATCATGACGATCATCATGATGGAAGTGAGGTAGTCGCGAGGGGTCTTGAGCATCTGGATGGGCATGGCGCCAGCAAAGACCAGGTAGACCATGACGACGGCGAACCACTGGAACTTATCCAGGTAGACCGGGAACTGCATACCGACGGCGAACATGAGAACCATGAGGACCACGCCGGTGACGAACTCGGTAGCACCGGTGAGGTTGAACTTCTTCTGGGCCCAACCAAAGGCGATAGCGACGAAGGTGAACAGGATGGAGATGGTACCAGCGCAGCCGGCGGCATAGGACTTGGTGAAGTCGATGGCACCGGTAGCAGCACCAGAAGCGTCAACGGCCGGGGTGAACATGAACGTCTTGCAGACCATGTCGGTGAAGGCGGCGATGACGATGATGCAGAACAGCCAGCAGAACAGCAGGAACAGGCGACGGCCGGTCTTGCCGATGTACTTCTCGATGAGCTGAGCGAGCGACTTGCCGTTGTTCTTCATCGAAGCGTACAGAGCACCAAAGTCGTGGACGGCGCCAAAGAAGATGCCGCCGACGAGGACCCAGAGCACGACGGGCAGCCAGCCAAAGGCCATGGCGACGATCGTACCCGTGACAGGGCCAGCACCGCAGATCGAGCTGAACTGGTGCGAGAACGCGGTAAAGGCGGAGACGGGCGAGAAGCTCTTGCCGTCCTTCATGCGCTTGGCCGGCGTGAGGGCCTCTTTGTCAACGCCCCACTTGTTGGCCAGCCAGCGGCCGTAGCCCAGATAGCCGCAGGCGAGCACCGCCGCGGCCACAACCATGAGCAAAACTCCGTTCATTACATTTCCTCCTCTAAAAAGAACTTCCTAGACATAAAAAATGAGGGCCGTCGGTTGCGCTCGACGGCCCTCATCTTCATCAGCCGCCCGTTATCGTACGGGCTAGCTGTATGTGCTAACCCGCATCAGATAATTACTACGCTGATAATGTTTAGCTGATGCGTGAACATGTCTAAAAAATCCTCTTCAATCATGATGCGAACGATCCGTGCGTGTTCACATCCCCCAGTGGTTGAAAAAGGAGTATGAAACTTTAGTTACCTAAAGTCAACGCAAATTTGTAATGAATTTTCAACTATTTTTGAATTTCTCGGTATAAAACGCCATTGACCTCGGACTTTACCCAACAAAAGTTTTTGCATGAGAGATGCCCCTCGGGAGCGGGCGGGCGTATACAAGGTTTCCTGCTCTACAGTCCTGCTCGCACGGAGAGCACATTAAGTGCTCTCCGGC
>NZ_QRHM01000045.1:0-453 GCF_003470325.1 Collinsella sp. AM24-1
CCTAGTGCATCTTGACCCGTGGCGCGCCGGTCGAACCGGCGCTATTTACGCCCCGGCCCCCTATCGAAGGGGTCCTCGTACTCCTTGACGCTCAGCCGGTCGAGCGCGATGTCGGCCTTCTCCTGCTCCCGGATGTACTTCGCGATCGTCGCCTCGTTCAGGCCGACGGTGGACACGCAGTGGCCCTCGGCCCAGAACTTCCTGTTGCCGAACTTGTACTTCATGTTCGCGTGCCTGTCGAATACCATCAGCGAGCTCTTCCCCTTCAGGCAGCCCATCACGCTGGACACGCTGTACTTCGGCGGTATCGCCAGCAGCATGTGGACGTGGTCGGGCATCAGGCGCCCCTCGATTATCTCGATCCCCTTGTACTCGCACAGCTTCCCGAGGATCTCCCCTATGTCGCCCCTTATTTGGTTGTAGATCACTTTGCGCCTATACTTCGGCGTGAAC
>NZ_QRHM01000045.1:463-907 GCF_003470325.1 Collinsella sp. AM24-1
GGCCCAGAACTTCCTGTTGCCGAACTTGTACTTCATGTTCGCGTGCCTGTCGAATACCATCAGCGAGCTCTTCCCCTTCAGGCAGCCCATCACGCTGGACACGCTGTACTTCGGCGGTATCGCCAGCAGCATGTGGACGTGGTCGGGCATCAGGCGCCCCTCGATTATCTCGATCCCCTTGTACTCGCACAGCTTCCCGAGGATCTCCCCTATGTCGCCCCTTATTTGGTTGTAGATCACTTTGCGCCTATACTTCGGCGTGAACACGACGTGGTACTCGCGCATCCACTTCGTGTGGGAAAGGCTGTAGGCCTTCTGGGCCATGGCGACCACCCCTTCGACTCGAATTCTTGACGGCCTGAACAATCGTCAATATCGGTCGGAGGGGTGGCTTTGTAAAGCCGTTTGTCTCCACCCGCATAGCGGGTGGTTTCTGATGCGGTG
>NZ_QRHM01000045.1:917-2695 GCF_003470325.1 Collinsella sp. AM24-1
CCCACCCGCATAGCGGGTGGTTTCTGATGCGGTGCGCTGCGCGGCCAGCAGACTAAAGTCTTGAATAAAAATACCCCCAATTCCAAGTGGAAATCGGGGGTATCTCATCGGATGGCTTTCAAGCAGTTTGCAAAACTGCAGGTCGCAGACCTTCATTGCTAGTAGGAGAAATGAGTAGTCTCGGGTGGCTTGCCCATGAGTTGACGAATAAGTTGGAGCTTCGCCATTGGCTCAATCGCTTCGCGCGCTCGATAAACTTGTTTAGTAAAAGGCGGATCGGTCACCGATGGACGCGCGACAAGAAACACGTACCTCCAGTGGTTCAAGCACGGCGCGCGTGAGGATCTCTGCAAGCAACCACCTGGTACGCTACTGTTGCCAGCGTGGCTTAGCGGACTGGCGAATCCCGCCCCGTGCGCGTCATCATCCAATCAAATGCCCTGGCAAGCAGCAGCACCGCCAATCACACTACGTTCTTACGGTGCCCTCTGCGATAATATTAGCGAATTGTGTTTTCACCTCGCAGCTACGGAGACATTAGATGATTACGCTGGACAATCTTCGCGACGCACTTAGGGCTCTGTGCTACGAGCCGTCGGGCGACGGCACCGTTTATCAGAAATCCTGGGAAGAGACCAGCGCACAAATCACGGTCGATTTTTCCAAGAAACGCATCGGCTACCCGAAAGACCTGGGGTTCAAAGTCAACAAAGACACAACTTGTAACTTCTCCGATAACGAGAACTTCGTCGTACTCGCCTGCGTAACCATGCTCCTCGACAAAGGATATCGCCCCGAATCACTCGAGCTGGAGCGCGAATGGGCCCTTGGGCACGAACAAAAGAGCGGCCGCGCTGATATCTGCATTAATGACGAGAGGGGCGACACACTCGCAATCGTCGAATGCAAGACCCCTGGAACCGAGTTCAAAAACGAATTCAAGAACATGCAGTCAGACGGAGGGCAACTCCTCTCCTATTGGCAACAAGAGCGCGCGACTCGCTGGTTGGTACTCTTTGCATGCGATTTCATCAACAACGAAATTGTGCCAGACCAGGTTTCAATTAACTGCAGCGATGACGAGAACTTCATCGCGCTCGCCAAACGCGATGACAACATTGCGCTCTACCGCGACGCCCATACAGTGGAACAGCTCCATCAAGTTTGGACGGAAACGTACAACCAACAAGTCGAGGGAAACATCCTCTTTGGCGATAGGTCGACGGCATACCACCCGATGGTTCCTCCCCTTCTCAAGAAGGACCTTGTCGACTTCAGGGCCGAAGACAGCATCGTCAACCGCTTCGAGGAAATCCTCCGCCACAACAACGTCTCCGATAAAGAGAACGCCTTCAATCGCCTTATTGCGCTCTTTATCGCGAAGCTCCAAGACGAGCTCTCGAAAATGCCAACCCAGGAGATTGAGTTCCAATACCGCCAAGGACGAGACACCTACGAAACGCTCCAGGACAGACTCCAGAGACTCCACTCAGACGGCATGAGAAAGCTCATGCGGGAAGAGGTCCTGTACGTTCCCAACAACTACGCCGAAAACCTCATAAGCAACTATACGGGCCAGCACCGCAAGCAGCTCATCGAGGAGCTGAACGGCACGCTGCGCAAGCTTAAATTTTATACCAACAATGACTTTGCGTTCAAAGACGTCCACAACGAGGAACTCTTTCTTCAGAACCCTTGATTATCAACTTTATCCGAACACCTCCCACATTCATCCGTACATGTGCGGATGAATGTGGGAACCCGATACCCTGAGGGCC
>NZ_QRHM01000046.1:0-2415 GCF_003470325.1 Collinsella sp. AM24-1
AATGTGGCCTCCGTCGTGAGCAGGACTGTAGAGCAGGAAACCTAAGCCGGTGTCCCCGCTCTCCCGGGGCCGGCGGAATTTAGTTGTTCAGCATGCGGTCGAAGTTTCCCGAGTCGCCATCCCGATAGTCGGCGGTCATCAGGATCTCCTGCGGAATGCGCCCGCCCTCGCGTAGCACATTGCGGAACTGCACGCGCGTGACCATGGGCAGATCCTTGATCGTCGCCGCCAAGTTCTGCGGCACGCCCTGGTTGGCAGCCGCGGGCTCGCACTCGCCGCCGGCCTTCACGCGACGCTTATGCTCGGCGAGCATGGCGCGGTACATGCCGGCATGCAGACGAATCTCAACCACATTGGCATTGCGAGCCTGCTCGACGATGCGCGCGCCCTCGCGGTCGATATCGCCCACGTAGTAGACGTAGTTAAAGCGATAGCCGATCTCAGCCAGATAATCGTCCAGGGCATGCGAGACGCTCGCCTTGCATCCGCCGCCAAAAATCACGCCGCCCACCTTGATGCCAAAGAGCTTGGCGTGCTTGCGGCCACGCAGCAGCCTGACGATCTCGTCATAGGTGTCCAGGTTCTCGACCATAATGAACGGCTTATCGGCGCCCAGCGTAAAGAAACCCGTAAAGTGCACGGGGCGGTTGGGGGCGACCTTGATCGCCTGCATGCTGATGCCCTTTTCGGTCATGCGCCTTATCAGGCGCTCACCGTGCTTGCCGTCAAAAGCCTTCTCGTCGTTAAAAATCTGGTAGGCACGCTGGCGGCGCGAGGCAACCGGCGTATCGGCACCTCGGTTTTGCTCGATCCAAGCCTGGATGATTGCGATTTCCTCGGCAATCTTGCGGTTGGACATCTCGTTGTGCTGAGTGCGCTGCGGCGCCTTTTTGCCGTCCTTGCCCTCGACCTTAACAATTTGAGTCTGCTGCTCCTTGATCTTAGAGAGCGCCGTAGGCGTAGGGACAACTTTGAGCAGCTGCCTGCCCAAAACGCGGGCAAGGGCAAACGCCGATACCTCGCCGTGGACGGCCGACTCGGGCTGCTGGGTAGCACTATCAGCCGCGGCAGGCTCAGCCTGTGCATGAGGCTTACGCTTGGAATCTGCCCGGGTATTACGTTCCTGCTTGGGCGCAGACGAGCGCTTTTGCGGACGATCGGACTTGGCCTCCTTCGCCGGCTGGCGCTTGACCTGATCCACCGGAGTCTCGGCCTTCTCATCTCCGTTTTGTGTCGCTGTCTTCTCGGCCGCGGCCTCGGCATTTGAGCCACGACCGCCGCGGTGACGACGACGGCGGGGCTTGCCTGAGGCGCTCTCCCCCGCCTGCTTATCAGCGGTCTGTTGAGCTTTGACCTCAGTGTCAGCCGCAGGCTGCGACTCGGAAGGTTGCTGCTCGCGAGCCGCCGGCTCAACGGTTTTCTCGGTTTGTTCGGCCTTCTCGGCCTGAGCGGTCGAAGCCGGCTCGCCCTTCTCCTGACGCCTTACGGGATACGCGCGCCTCGCAAAACCACGCCCGGGACGGCATGAACCCGGAGCCTTCTTGGCAGACTCCTCAACATCGTCTGCAGCCTCGGAAGGCTCTTCAACCTCATGCGCGACATCCTGCTGCGCAGCCTTAAAGTGGGCACCACGGCGACGCTGGGACTCCTGGGCCTCCACGGGCTTTTGCTCCTTCGCGGGCCTCTGCGACTCGGCAGCAACCTCGTTCTCAACAGCCTCGGCATCCGTCTCACCCTTTTGAGCAACGGCACGACGGAAGCGCTCCTGCTGGGCGCGGCGCTGCGCATCGCGCTTGCCACCCCCGCCAAAACCGCCGCGTCCTGCCTTGGCCGTAAAGGCACGCACGACGTTCTCATCGAGCAACTCATCGGTATCGACATGCTCACGCGGAGCAGCTTCTTCCACAGCAGGCACGTCAGCGGAATCCTCGACGACAAAATCTTCGACGGACTCGGCAGGCTGCTCCTGGGTATCGCGGATCTCGACATTGATGGTATAGAACGCCGGGCGCCCGTTAATGCCGCTGCCCTCGATCTTGGTCACGATATTTGCCGCGATAAGCTCATCGCGCATCGCCTTGGTGTCGCATTCCTTATCGACGGAGCGGAAAATCTGCGCCAGCGCGCTCGACTTAATCTTGAGCGCCTTGCGGCAGAGCAGGTCGTAGGCAACCAGCTTGGCGCGCTCGGCAGAAAGCGATGTCTGGCTGCTCAGACGCTCAGCCAGAGCATCGACATTGTTTTGATTATCGGAATATACCGTCTTGGCCACGGGGCCCCTTTCATATGCACACATATACGTCCATATGGTACAACGCACGAGCCTATCCACGCAAAACATCTGCGAGAACGCCCTTGCACCACCTGTTCTCACAATCAGAACCACCCTTAAAAAGGGTGGTTTGCTCTTAGGGT
>NZ_QRHM01000047.1:0-2313 GCF_003470325.1 Collinsella sp. AM24-1
GATTCATATGGTTTTAGTATAGGAAAAGGAATT
Organism: Collinsella sp. AM24-1; assembly: GCF_003470325.1. Taxonomy (NCBI): domain Bacteria; kingdom Bacillati; phylum Actinomycetota; class Coriobacteriia; order Coriobacteriales; family Coriobacteriaceae; genus Collinsella; species Collinsella sp. AM24-1. The sequence continues at coordinate 34 of NZ_QRHM01000047.1, forward strand.
TCTCGGGGCCGCCTCTCGGCGGCCTTGCGAAAAACAAATCCAAGTTAGACCATTTCAAATGGTTCGATGTCTGCCCGGATGCGACACTGAATGTGTCCATCCTCGCAGTATCCGGTTCTCAAGGTGCACGCCTGGCGGCTGATCCGGTCCGACCGGGCCGCGCGGCAAGGAGATATATTGCCAGACCGCGAAGCCCTGTGGGTCGTCAATTCCACTCTTCACAAGTCCTACACAACATATCGCTTTCTATAGCTAATAGAAAGACTGGTGCGGATCTTCCGCACGTATCAGATGATGACCCTTTGGTTTAGGAATATATAGAGATCGGTCACCTGTAAGTGTCTATCTACCCGCGCTTTTAGCAATGTAAACCGCGCTTCAGATAAAAAGAGGGAGCGCCGCGCACAACGCGACACTCCCCTAGCGATTCAAGAGAATCTATTAGGCCTCGAGAGCCTTCTTGGCGATGGTAGCCAGCTCGTTGAAGGACTCGATGTCCTCGTAAGCCATCTGAGCCAGGACCTTGCGGTCGAGCTCGATGCCGGCAACCTTCAGGCCATGCATGAACTGAGAGTAAGAGATGTCGTTCAGGCGAGCAGCAGCGTTGATACGGGTAATCCAGAGAGAACGGATCTCGCGCTTCTTGTTGCGGCGATCACGATACTGATACTGCAGGGAGTGCTGGACCTGCTCTTTAGCATGCTTGTAAGTACGCGAAGCGGCACCGTAGTAACCCTTCGCACGGTGCATAACGGTACGGCGCTTCTTCTTGGCGGCAACAGCGCGCTTAATACGTGCCATGTTCTATCAACTCCTAGACGGTAAAACGAAAAACGGGAACGCGAACTTAGGCGAGACGTGACTTGATGACCTTGCGGTCGGCAGCGGCGATCTCGGTCTCCTGACGGAAGCCACGCTTACGCTTGGTGGACTTCTTGCTCAGGATGTGGCTCTTGAAAGCCTTGGCGCGCATAAGCTTGCCGGTACCAGTCTTGCGGAAACGCTTCTTGGTGCCGCTGTGGGACTTCATCTTAGGCATGAAATACTCCTTAATCGGTTACAGAACACTAGTTACTTGCTATCGCTTGCCGCTTTATCCTCATCGAAGGCGCCCTTAATCGGGGCGAGCAGCATAAGCATGTTACGGCCTTCCATCTTAGGCTTGGACTCGACCGTAGCGTAAGGCTTGAGATCCTCGGCGAGACGCTCAAGAACGTTAAGGCCCTGCTCCGGGTGAGCCATCTCACGGCCGCGGAACATGATGGTGATCTTAACGCGTGCGCCCTTCTTGAGGAAACGCAGAACGTGGCCCTTCTTGGTCTCGTAGTCGCCAACGTCGATCTTGGGTCGGAACTTCATTTCCTTGACCTCGACCTTGGACTGGTTCTTACGAGCAGCCTTGGCCTTCATGGCCTGCTGGTACTTGAACTTACCGTAGTCCATGACCTTGCAGACCGGCGGCTCCGCGTTGGGAGCGATCTCGACCAGGTCGAGACCCTGATCGTCGGCGACGCGCTGGGCATCGCGGATGGCGAACAGGCCGAGCTGAGAGCCATCGACGCCAATCAAACGACACGAAGATGCAGTGATCTCGTCGTTGATGCGGGTGTCATCAGACTTAGCTATTTTCCCTACCTCCATTCATAAAAAAATAACCCGGCGCTTCTCAGCAACCAGGTCGTACACATAGACTTCCTCGATTTGAGGAAGGGAATCTAAGTTGTATGACCAGTCAGCTGCTCATTGGCGCCAAAAGGTGGGAACCCTCAGGTTCCTCTTTAGGGCATTGCGGGAACAACGCCTTGCGAATAATAACACGTACAGCGCGTTATCACATTACGTACACGAAAAAGGGGCCTTGACCCCCTTGAACACTCGCTTGCATGAATGGTGCCCGAGGCGAGACTCGAAGGACCTTCACTTCGCGAAGCCCCGGGCTTCGGGCGCATGGCGTCCTCGCCACGCTCCGCTACAAACAGGCCACAGGCCTGTTTGCTTAACGCTTCGCGCGCTCACGCGAGTTCGGCACGAAAAAGGGGGCCGCAACCCCCTTGAACGCTCGCTTGCATGAATGGTGCCCGAGGCGAGACTCGAACTCGCACGTTGTTGCCAACGGTGGATTTTGAGTCCACTGCGTCTGCCAATTCCGCCACTCGGGCACGCAATGCGTGAGTTAGTTTATCACAGCTTTCTACCGATTAGTCCGAAAATGGAACTTCGAGCATTTCGATGAGTTCGACCCTTGATTCTCATCTTCATTGCAACAGCCTCAGGACTCAG
>NZ_QRHM01000048.1:0-221 GCF_003470325.1 Collinsella sp. AM24-1
TGCTTCGGCCTGCGCCTGCTCAACCGCCGCGGCTGCTTCCCCAAGTTCGATCTGTTTATCGAGCAGACCAAGGACATCTGGAAGGACATGCTCGATATCCGCAAGCGCTTCGAGCCGCGCGCTGAGGAGCTCGCCAAGAAGTACGCCCTGGCCCCCTACACCATGTTCATCGGCTCCGGCGCCCTGTGGGGCGAGACCATCCTGTTCTCGATGTGCATCCT
>NZ_QRHM01000048.1:231-2262 GCF_003470325.1 Collinsella sp. AM24-1
TGTGGGGCGAGACCATCCTGTTCTCGATGTGCATCCTCGAGGAGATGCAGTGGAAGCGCACCCGCTACATCACCTCGGCCGACTTCTTCCACGGCACCCTCGAGCTCGTGGAGCCCGGCGTCCCGGTCTTCCTGTTCATGGGCGAGGACGAGAACCGCAAGCTCGACGAGCGCGTCCGCGCCTTCCTGACCCGCGGCGTGACCGGCGACACCGACATCAACGTCATCGACACCGCCGAGTTCGCGATCCCCGGCCTTGACGACGAGTTCCGCGTCATCGTGTCTCCGTGGATTCTGACGGTGCTCGTTACCGACCGCCTGGCTCGCTACTACGAGACGGTCACCAAGCACAACCTCAAGTATCGTCGCTACTATCACCAGTTCGACTACTAAAGAAAACGGGTGCGGGAACGCGCCGGGCTATTGAGAGGAACACAGAATGAGGCAGTACATCATCGCCAGCCATGCGCACTTCGCTACCGGCATCAAGGAGAGTGTCGAGCTGCTCTCGGGCGCTCGCGACAACGTCCACGATCTTTCGATGTTCGTCGATGACCGCATGGACGTGGCCGAGGAGGCCCAAAAACTGCTGGCAGGCATGGCTGCCGACGATGATGTCGTTGTCTGCACCGACCTCTTTGGCGGCAGCGTCAACAACGAGTTCACCAAGATCGTCCAGACGCGTCCCCGCACGTACCTCGTTACCAACATGAACCTTCCTCTGCTTATCCAGCTGCTGTTCTCTGACGAGTCGGCGCCGGTTGAGGAGACGATTCGCGCCATCGTCGCTGCGGACGATACGCGCGTGAAGTTTGTCAACGATCTTTTGGTCGATGACGAAGAGGAAGAAGAGTTCTAATCCGCAGCACCTACTGACACGCCGTAAGACGGCACAAGACCTTTGGGGGGTCACATTATGATTCAGCTACTTCGCGTCGACCATCGCCTGCTTCATGGCCAGGTCGCGGTCTCTTGGGTCCAGGGCCTTGGCTCCAACTGCATTTTCTGCGTGGGCGATAAGGTCGCCAACGACCCGGTGTGGAAGACGACGCTCAAGATGGGCAAGCCTGCCGGCTGCAAGCTCGTCATCAAGGATATGGCGAATGCCATCGAGGCCATTAACTCGGGTGTGACTGACAAATACAAGATGATTATCTGTGTCGCCACCATCGCTGAGGCAAAGCAGCTTGTTGAAGGCTGCCCGCAGATCAAGTCGGTCAACCTGGGCAACACCAAGCCCAAGGACGAGAAGCGCCCCGATGCTCGTCAGGTCTCTCGTCAGATCTTCCTGACTGCAGCCGAGGAGGCCGATGTGCGTGAGATGCTGAACAACGGCGTCGAGGTCGAGATCCGTCCTCTGGCCGATGACCCCAAGGTTGACTGCGCAAGCGTGCTCTAGGCGTTCAATTTCGAAGAGTCTGAGCTCTTCGTAGTGTCCTATTAGGAAAGGGGGATATATGCTTACCCAAGCAATCCTCATCGGACTTATCGCCGCATTTGGTAAGTTCGACTTCCAGCTCGGTACGCTCTATGCGTTCCGCCCCATCGTCCTGTGCCCGCTCGTGGGCCTGGTGCTGGGGGACCTGCAGTCCGGCCTCGCGATCGGCGCCAGCCTGGAGCTTCTGTTCATGGGCTCGATCTCCATCGGCGCCTACGTGCCGCCTGATGAGACGATCGGCGGCGTGCTCGCCTGCGCCTTCGCTATCCAGTTGGGCCAGAGCACCGAGGCAGCCATCGCGCTCGCTATGCCCATCGCCACGCTGTGCCTTGCCATCAAGAACATCCTCAACGCCGCCCTGCCGATTCTGGTTGACCGCGCTGATGTCTTCTCCGGCCAGGGCAACCTTAAGGGTGTCTATGCGATGCACTTCCTGATCGGTTTGACCGGTATCATCATGGCGTTCCTGCTGTGCTCGCTGTCGTTCTATCTGGGTGCTGACGCCATCCAGGGCATGCTCGACTTCATCCCGCCCTTTGTCCTTGCTGGCTTTGGCGTTGCCGCCAACATCCTGCCGGCCATGGGCTTCGCCAT
>NZ_QRHM01000049.1:0-2111 GCF_003470325.1 Collinsella sp. AM24-1
AGATATATTGCCAGACCGGAGGGCCCCCGTGGGCGGGAATCTGGGCGTACACATTTCCTACACATCTTGTGATCCTCAGCTGTATTTGCCAGTAATAAAGAGGGGACCTCGTTTCCGAGATCCCCTCCTCCGTCTATCTATAGAAATAGGCTTTCAAAGCCTTAGGCCAATAGCTTGCGACCGGACTCCTCAATCGCGTCAAGTGCGGCATCAGCCTCGGCGGCATCAGCGCCCTTAGCGAAGATGTACAGCTTAATCTTGGGCTCGGTGCCGGAAGGACGGACGATACCCTTGTTGCCGCCCTCAAGATCGAACTCAATGACATTAGCCTTCGGCAGGCCGTTCACGCAGGTGTTGTAATCCACGACGGCCTCAATCTTGGAACCGGCGAGCTCCGCGGGCGGGTTCTCGCGCAGACCGGCCATGATGCCGGCCATCTTCGCCGCACCCTCAGCGCCCGGATAGCTCAGCGAAATCGTCTTGTTATGATAGTAGCCATACTTCTCGTAAAGCTCGTGCATCGCATCGGCAAGGTTCTTGCCCTGGAGCTTATAATACTGCGCCATCTGGCAAATCAGAAGCGAAGTGCTCACGGCATCCTTGTCGCGCACGTGGTCACCGGCCAGATAGCCGTAGCTCTCCTCAAAACCGAAGATAAAGCGATCCACCTCGCCAGCATCGGAAAGAGAAGTAATGATGTCGCCGATGTACTTGAAGCCCGTCAGGCAGCGGCGAAGCTCAAAACCGTACTCGTCGGCCAGAGCGTCAACCATGGCGGAAGAAACGATAGTAGTAACGGCGACCTTCTTAGTGAGGTCCTCACCGCGGGCAGCACGGGTCTTGCAGATATAGTCGAGCAGCAGAACGCCCATCTCATTGCCGGTCAGCAGCAGATAGTCATCGCCATTCTTAACGGCAACGCCAACACGGTCGGCGTCGGGATCGGTTGCAAGCAGCAAATCAGGGTGAACCTGCTCGCAGAGATCGATGCCCTTCTGCATGGCCTGACGGATCTCGGGGTTAGGATACGGGCAGGTCGGGAAATCGCCGTTAGGCTCCTTCTGCTCGGGAACAACCGTGACATCGGTGATGCCAGCGCGCTCGAGCACCGTCGTGACGGGAATGAGGCCAGTGCCGTTGAGCGGAGTGTAGACGAGCTTAAGCGGAGCGCCAGCGATCTCCTCGGCAGAAAGGTTAGTCACGCCGCGGGCGAGAACGGCGTCGTAATAACGCTCGAGGCACGAGTCATCGATCCATTTGACCAGACCCTGCTCAAGAGCCTCATCGAAGTCCATGGACTTCACGCCGGTAAACGTATCGGTCTCGGCGATAGCCCTAGAAATTGCATCGGCAGCCTCGCTGGTGATCTGGCAGCCGTCGGGGCCATAGGCCTTATAGCCATTATACGGCGCCGGGTTATGGCTAGCGGTCATGCAAATGCCACCGGAGCACTTAAGGTCGCGGACGGCCCAGGAGAGCGTCGGCACAGGAGAAATCTTGGGATACACGAGGGCAGTCACGCCGTTTGCTGCAAGAATGGCAGCCGTCGTCTTAACGAACAGCTCACCTTTATTGCGGCTATCGCGAGCGATGGCGACCGTCGGATGCTCGAAGGTCGCATTGAGGTAGTCAGCGAATCCCTGGGTCGCACGACCGACCGTATAGATATTCATACGGTTAGTGCCCGCACCGATAGTGCCGCGAAGGCCGGCAGTACCGAAGGCGAGATCCTGGAAGAAAGCGTCGGTGATGGCGTCCTCATCACCCTGCTCCTTCATCGTGTTAAGCTCAGCGAGGAGCTCCTCGTCCTTGACATTGGCAATCCAAGTATCAAGCAGCTCATGAACATCTGCCATATGAGTCCTTCCGTCACAATCAATAAAACGACCCGTGTAAAACAGGACAAGCGCAGCAGTGCGCTAAAGCAAATATTAGTCCATTGAGAACAAAGAACCGACCACAGAACGGTGAACGTTTATATTCACCGGTGGATGATTGAAGTGATTTAATTGCTTAGTGAATGCCGCCCTTAACGCAAAAAGGGGGAGGCCGCGTGGCCTCCCCCTTCTCAGTTCGATGACGGCTCGGTGCCGTCCACCGGTCAGCGGCGC
>NZ_QRHM01000005.1:0-67369 GCF_003470325.1 Collinsella sp. AM24-1
CGAGAGGCGGGAGGCGCTGCTCGCGCGCGGGGTCCACGGCAGCAAGGCGAACGTCGCCACGGCGCGCGAGCTCGCCTGCTGGGTGTGGGCGGTCGGCCTCATGGCCGAGGGGGCGTAGGGGGCGGTCCCCCGCACATAAGCCAGTCACCCCGGAAGCGGTTCGATCCGAAGCCGTTGAGGCGAACCTCAGGTCCCTTTTCTGCGAGCGCCCAGGGCGCCACACGCGTGCACAGACTGCCGGTTCGACGTAGAAGCCTCAGCCGTAGCAACGGATTGCCCAGCGAGAGATCGCCACGGGCGGATATTAAACTGCAAAGACGAGCGTCGGTAAGACACGCCGAGGTCGCCGCGGACGGGTTGATATAGGGAGAGGGCCTGACCCCATATCGTTGGGGCCAGGCCCGATTTTGCCTCTTGACAATGTCCTGCTCATATTAAAAAGGTACAGGTTTTTGTAGAGGGGTATGGAGATGTATCTACCGGCAGGACATTTTGCGTAATCTGGGCAATCGTTGATTAATTGCTCGTATAATTGCCTATGTCGAAAGATACAAAAACCTGTACTTTTGCGACTGCGCCTAGCTGCGAGCGAGAAGCCTGTTCTAAACGCCCCTGCATTTGCGTGCATCGCAAAGCCAAAAGAGGGGGCGAGAACATGGAACAGACGGCACGGCGCCAAGAGCAGCTGCCGGGCGCATTTAACGGCGCCACCACCAACAGCCAGCATGGCCGCGTCCGCTGGTATCTGGTTCACACCCCCAACGGCAAAGAGCGCGAGACCTGCGAAAAAGTCCGCCGCATTATCCCGCACGAGCTGATGCAGAACGCTTTTGTGATGCAAAAGGAGTTCTGGTTTAAGCGGGACGGCGCATGGTCGCTCCAAACCAAACCCATGTACAAGGAATATTTCTTCGTCGCCACGCACGATGCCGCTGCGCTCGATAGGGCTTTGGCCCAGCTGAGCTTTGGCTGCCGCATCGCCGGCAGTAGGGAGCGGGCGTACATGCCCATGCCGGACGATGCGCAGGATTGGTACCGCAGCGTGCTCGATGACGACGGCGTGGTGCGTAACAGCATTGCGCGTATAGAAGACGGCGTGCTGCATATAGAGCAGGGTCCCTTGGTGGGGCAAGAGGCCCGCGTTAAAAAGATCGACCGTCATAAACGCTGGTGCCTAGTGGACGTGGGCGAAGGCGACTCCGCATTTAGGGAGTTACTTCCGCTCGACGTGCCCAGCAAAACGTAAGGGAGACGTTGCACCGGCAAATCATTTGGTTTTTGGATTCATAGATGGGGGGGGGTTCCTGGGGACAGGAACGTGAGTTTTATTGTGGCTGCTAAAGAAGTAACAGAGAGCTGTGCATCTGTGGGGGACGCGCTGCTTTTCGATCAGATAAAGCCGAGCGGCACGCTTGGGTATCGCATTGTTAAGAGGCTGTTTGACCTTGTGTTCAGTCTTTTGATGAGTGTTCTGCTGCTAATTCCTGTTGCTGCGGTGTGTGCACTCATTAGGCTTGAATCGTCCGGTAGCCCTATGTATGCACAAGAGCGCATTGGCAAGGGCGGTAAGACTATCAAGATTCTTAAGCTTCGCAGCATGGTTGCGGATGCCGGCAACGTGCAGAAGTATTTGAGTCCTGAGCAGCTGCATCAGTGGGAAGTCGAGCGCAAGGTCGACGATGATCCCCGTATTACCAAAGTCGGTCAGTTCATCCGCAAGTGCTCCATTGATGAGATGCCGCAGTTCCTGAACGTGCTGAACGGCGACCTTTCCGTCATCGGTCCGCGTCCCATAACAAGAGACGAACTTGAACAGCACTTTTCCGATGAGGAAAAGGCTGAGCTGCTTTCTGTCCAGCCCGGCATTACGGGCCTGTGGCAGGCGACTGACCGCAACGCTGCGACTTTCGAGAGCGGCCTACGTCAGAAGATTGAACTTCATTACGTTCGCAATCGCAGCTTCCGCATGGATTGGAAATGCTTCACCGGAACTTTCGGTGCCATGTTCGGCAAGAAGAGGACGGGGCGATAGATGACCACTTCAGTCGCCACGACCGCTTATAGCGTATTAATGAGTATTTACAAAAAAGAAAACCCTACGTTTCTACGTCAGGCCCTCGACAGTATGCTCGCCCAGACCGTGTCTCCGACCGAGATTGTGATGGTTAAGGACGGTCCCTTGACCACTGAACTCGAGTCGGTACTTTTCGAATATAACTCGCAGTGGCCCAATCTGTTCAAATTTGTTTCCTACAGCGAGAACCATGGACTAGGATATGCTCTCCATAAGGGCGTGCTCTCCTGTTCTAATGAAATTGTTGCGCGTATGGACACCGATGACGTGGCGCGTCCTGACCGTATGGAGAAGCAGCTTGCCGCTATTGAAAGTGGGCTCGATATGGTTGGTAGCGATGTCGTCGAGTTTATTGACTCTCCTGAGACGCCAATCGCTTCAACGAATTTGCCCAAGGGACTAGACAATATTCTCGCTTGCTCCAAGCGTCGAAATCCTTTCCGCCACCCATCTATGACGTTTAAAAAAACTAAGGTGCTGGAGGCTGGGAATTACAGCTCTGAATATCTTTATTTCGAAGATTGGGATTTATTTAACAGGATGCTAGCCAGTGGCTGCCGTGCAGATAACCTACCTGAACCACTTGTGGCGATGCGCGTGAGCTCCGATTTCTATGCTCGCAGAGGCGGCCCTTCGTATCTACCGCATATTTGGAAATTCAAGTTTGCCCAATTGCGTACTGGCTGGTTTAGCCCTGTTGATTTTATTGCCTCATTTGTTCCGCATGCCGTTGTTTGCGCCATACCTAACGGACTTCGCTCATTTGTATATAAGAAATTACTCAGAAAGTAGGTTTGTGCATGTCTCGAAAAGTCGGAGTTATAACACTCCATAACTCGCCGAACTATGGTTCCTGCCTGCAGACCTATGCAACTCAGGTTGTTTTGGCTCGTGTGGGAGCAGATGCCGAAATAATTGATTACTACCGTAAGGATGCGATTCCCGAAAACGAAGTGGATCGTGCCCTTAACGGCCAGCTCGTAAAGAAGATGCCTATATTTAAGGTTCCTGGCGTCAAGCAGATTGCAAAAATACCGGTTTCTCGTATGGTTGCAAGGAGACGCGCCCCCCTTGATGAGTTTAGACATTCCAAGCTTGCGCTGACTGAGCGTTCGTACTATTCCGCAGATGAGTTGGACGCGAATCCTCCGGTAGCAGATATTTACTGCACTGGTAGCGATCAGGTTTGGAATAGCATTTGGAATAACGGTTTTGACCGTGCTTTCTATCTCTCCTTTGCTCCCGAGGGGAAAAAGAAGATTGCCTATGCTGCGAGTATCGGCAAGGCCACGCTCGAGGATTGGGAAGCTGAGCCGATGAGAAAGGCTCTCTCCTCTTACTCTTGTATCTCTGTACGCGAGCAAGAGGCGGCTGACCTTCTTGATTCTATCGGTGTCCATGGGGCTATGCCCGTTATCGATCCCACGCTCATGTTGAATCGTGATGATTGGGAAGCAATTGCAGATGGTTGGATTTCTCCGGAACCCTATGTTCTGGTCTATCAGCTCAACCGTAATGCCGAGTTCGATTCTTATGTACAAAGGGTCGCCAAGAAGACTGGTCTCAAGGTTATGCGAATTGCATACGGTGTGCATGAGAAGCGTTCTGGCGAGAATGCTGTTATCTGTCCTTCCGTGGGAAGGTTCCTTTCTCTGTTCCTTGGGGCCGAAATTGTCATTACGGACTCGTTCCATGGAACTGCCTATTCCGTAAATCTTGGAAAGAAGTTTGTCGCCATCAGCCCTGGTCGTTTTAACGGAAGAATTTCAAACCTATTAAATATGACTAATCTTGACAATCATTTGTTGGATGACTTTGGAAATCTGACTATTTCTGAACTTGATTACGACTCCAATTCGGTTCAGGCACAGCTTAATCTCAAACGAAATGAAGCCTTTTCTTTTATTGAAAAAGCCTTGGATATTTAGGAAATATGATGGGAAATATTTCGGTTTCTGCTTTAAAGGATCATTTGCCTGATCCTGTCATGGGGGTTGCGAGGGCCATTTTTAATGGCTATCCAAGTTTGCTCGCCGCTTCAATGCGGCAGGCGGCACGGTTCGGGAAGTCTTATTCTCGAAACAAGATCAAATATGCAGAGCAAGCAGAAGCTCATATAATTTATTGTACCCATCAGCTTGAAAAAGGGTTGAGCCACGAGGACTTTCGTGCTGGATTTGGAGTGAAGGTCCTCGCCGAACTCTCTCGCTACATGCATGTCTTTGAAGATATGGGTGGAAGTACGGATAGCCTGGTCTATCAATCCGCCTTGGGTGCACTAATCGAATATCGTGACAGACATAAGTATAGTTCTGAATACACGCATATGTTTATGCAAGCAATTGGCGACCAGCTGTTTTCTAAACTGGATTCAAAACCTTTATATCCCGGTGGAAGCTGCAAAATCGCTCATGATTTTGCTGGGGCAGGCATTATTCCAGGTTCTGTTGACGAGCTATTAAGTAACCGTCATTCTGTTAGGGAGTATTCTGATACACCTGTTTCGTTGACAAAGGTCATTAATGCTATCGAGACGGCCACCAAAGCTCCGTCTGCATGCAATCGACAACCAACAAGAGTTCGGATTATCAATAACCAGGAACTCATCAATAAGACATTAGGAATTACAAGTGGATTCAGAGGCTACGCGATGCCTCCAATGCTCGTCGTGTTGACGGTTGATAATCGGGTTTACTTTGGACCACAAGAACGCAACGAGGGTTTTGTTGATGGCGGCATTTTTGCAATGGCGTTATTGCTGGCTCTTGAAGAGCAAGGTTTGGCTTCTTGTCCGCTCAATACAATGCTAAGGCAAGGTCCTGAAAAAGCGATTCGAGGTCTATTGAAACTACCCTATTGGGAGGAATTGATCATGCTGATTTCCATAGGGAATTATTCAAAGAATGCCCAATCATGCGTTTCTACTCGTTTTCATGCCGACGCAATTGTTACGGTGGTTGACTAGCTTGATTACCTCATCTCCAATTCATGTTCTCCAAGTGGTTCCCTCATTAAGCCGTTCTGCCGGTGTTTCTCAATTTGTTCATAACATGTCTTTGGGCATTGATGAACATCGTGTTGTTTTTGATTATCTACACCATGCAACATTGAATGGTAAACCCTTGCGTGACTGCACTTATGATCAGGAACTTATTGCACACGGTTCTCGTGTCTATACGGTGTCTTATGCTTCTGCGGGGCTTGGCCGGTTCATTAAAGAAGTCGAAGAGTTTTTCGTTAAGCATGGACGCGAGTACGACATCGTGCATTGTCATATGCCCAACTCGGCTTTTTGCGTTCTCAGGGAGGCTAAGCGTGCCGGTATCGAACATCGTGTCCTACATAGTCATCTGAATAGTTCATCTGACAACGTTCTTCATCGTGTTCGAAATGCTCCGTTGATTGCGTGGGGCAAAAGGTATGCAACTGATGGGGTGGCGTGCTCTGATGAAGCTGGTAAATACCTGTTTGGAAACAAGCCGTTTACTGTAATGAAAAATGGAATCGTACTCAGCAATTTTGCATATGACGATAGATCCAATGCTTCATTGCGTGCTGAGTTCTGCATTGGCAATAGTGACCCCGTTATTGGAAGTGTCGGTCGTTTTGTTAAGCAAAAGAACTTTGAGTTCGGCGTCAGGGTTTTTGCCGAGCTGAAGCGTTGTTTGCCATCTGCAAAGTGGGTGATTTTGGGGACTGGTGACGGCACAGGTAGAGTCAGGGCCCTCGCGGATGAACTCGGCGTAGGGGATTCCATCATCATGCCGGGTGTACGCGTTGATGTCGCTCGTTTCTACTCGCTGTTCGATGCTTTCTTTATGCCTTCGCTGTACGAGGGGCTTCCTGTCTCTGCTGTTGAGGCGCAGGCTTCAGGGCTTCGGTGCGTATTTTCGACTGGCGTTCCTGAGGAAAGCGATATTACGGGCAGTGGCAGGTTCGTTGGACTTGATAGGCCTTCTGCTGAATGGGTATCCGCTCTTGTCGACACTCTTGCCCAGGGGCGTGATGACCGGGCGGCTAATAAATTGGCTTTGGCTGGGTACTCTGCAGAAACCAATGCAGAAAATTTAATGGATTTTTACGAGGGGCTTCTGTGCGGACTATGACCTAGCTTATCAAATCTTCTTTTGAAGTATCGCTAATAGTGCTCGACCCTGGGCGCTAATTGCGTTAACTATTCGAGCAGTTGATTTACGGTGATTTTTCGCTCCTATTTAACAATCGCTCAATCGCGCGACATCGTGATGTTTCTGCGTTTGTTGCCAGCTGTTTGCGTCTGCACATCATTTTCTCTGTTGGATAATTGAACGGAGCTCTATATGGATTCTAGGCCCTTAATTAGTGTTGTTGTCCCAGTTTATAACGTTGTTGAATATCTCGAAGAATGCGTTAGCAGCCTAACGAACCAATCATTTGGAGACATTGAAATCATTCTTGTCGATGATGGGTCAACCGATGGCTCTTCTACGATGTGTGATGACCTTGAAAAATCCGATGAGAGAATCCGAGTCATTCATAAGGAAAACGGCGGTCTTTCTGATGCCCGTAACACGGGCATTCGATTCGCGACAGGCGAGTACTTGTCGTTCATTGATAGCGATGATTGGCTGAGTTTGAATGCATTTGCATGTTGTGTTCCTTATTTGAATGATTCTGACATCGTCGTGTTTGGAATTGTGAAAGAGATCGGTGGCGTGGTCGTTAAAGAACTCAAGCCGAGAACTACCGCTTCTCTTTCAAATGTTCAAGCATTAGAGCAGTTGAATTGCTTTGGAGGTATAGATGTTAGTGCGTGCAATAAAATATATAGGAAAACCCTCTTTAACGATATTGTCTATCCAGTGGGCAAGTATTGTGAAGACTGCTATACAACCTTTCGCATTATTGATTTAGCTAGTTCCATAGTTACATTGCCACATTCCTTTTATCACTATCGCATGAGAAATGGAAGCATCACTCATGCTGTGCCTTTTCATGAGGAATTTATTGAGGCAGCTCTAATTCAACTTGATTACTTTAAACGTCATCATCCAGAGCTTGTTGATGTTGCTTTTGGCTACTGTGGTTTTGCATATCTTACTAAGTTGAATTGTCTAATTAAATATGATGCTGATTGCAATGAAATTAAAAAAGTGTGTTCAGAATTAAGAAAATTCAATTCATCCATTCAGCATTGCAAGTCCATTCCAACGATCAAAAGGCTGCAGTTCGCCATCGCTTCGATGTTTCCAAGTGCTTATTCGTTTGTATTTCGGAGGAAAGCGAAGTGAGTTTTCTAAATCGTAAATTAACGTTAGAGCCCGTGATTGCTGTCATTGTATTCCATGCGTGCATCCTCAGGGTTGTGTATATCGCTAACTATAATTCGTACGCGTTAGCAATGTGTCTTCCTGTTATCGCGTATCTATTGATTAACTATCGATCAATTCCCAATCGATTCTTTCGATTTAACTTGTTCGTAGTGGGTATGTGCTGCTTGATGCTGTTCTCTTCGTTGGTTAACTCTGGTTATAACTTTCGTGGTGCATTTTTGTTCGCATTAAAGGTGCTACTTCTGTTTTTATTTTTAGAATGTCAGTGCTCAAAGAACCGTCTCTTTGAGACGGCCCTGATTTTTTGCGCACTCTCTTATTTGTATTTGATTTTAGTGTACCTATCTGTCTGCCAAGACAGCCTGATTGCTTATAAAAACGGCCTAAATTATCTTGTTGGATCGAAGTTTTCTGTCAGCTATTTATCGATTTTTGCATGCGGAATGCTCATGTTTATTTGCCGACAAGAGTGTTTAAGCACGAGATTCCTTTCCAAGCTAATAATGCTTGCTGGATTCGCGTTCTCCCTTTTTATGACTAGCTTTGTTCACTGCAATACTGGTTCAATCGGATTGACGCTGTTTGGATTGTTTTGCTGTCTCAGGGCTTCAATTTCCAGGATTGTCTACAAGCCTTCGGTGGTTCTTACTGTCGCGTTGGTTTCAGCGCTTTCGCTTCTTCTATTTTCGGAAATTATTACTTCGAATGAAGCAGTTCGATCTTTTATTACCGACGCACTTAATAGGGACCCTTCTTTAAGCGGACGCACGTTGGTCTATAGTCGTGTTCTTCGATATGTTAGAGGGGGTTTCTTATTCGGCTACGGCTACAATTCCGTTTACGCTTTATTGGGCCAGTCTATTGCGATTAGTTCTGATTGGTTTGCCGCTGATGCGCAGGATGCATTACTCGAATATCTGCTGTATTTTGGCATTGTGGGCCTATTGTTTCTTCTGACATTGATTGCCTTAGTATTTTCGTCAGCCAAGCGATCGTCTGATTCGTGCCGCTATGGGAGCTTTCCTTTTGTAATAGCGATTTATGTATTTTTGATACTCGGATCTGCTGAAATAACAATTAATATGTATTTTTTTGCATTTCTTGCCTTCCTAAATTCGCTAACAGTCGATAACGAACGTGATGGAAATCCGGGTGAAGTAAATGGAGGTGGAATTCTTTATGGCATTTAATGGATGTATTGGTTTTAAGCAAATAGACCAATTCCGTAAGTCATATTCAACCCTTTCAAAGGCTAAACGCGCAACTTTTTGGATTACTTTCTGCAGCTTTCTGCAGAAAGGTATTTCCTTCATAACGTTACCTATCTTTACACGCCTTCTGTCTGTTGCTGACTATGGCACTGTCAGCATTTATTCGGGCTGGGAGTCCGTTGCGACGTATCTTGTAACGTTCGGCGTTACATACGGTGGTTTTAATAATGCAATGATCAAGTTTCGTGATGATAAGGAGGGCTATACCTCATCTCTGCTTGGTCTTATTTTGGTCATTGGTTTGATTTGGCTGCTTGTTTGTGTCACATTTTCAACATCAGTTGTAAACTTGGTTGGCTTGCCAGTCTATCTGATTGCTTTCCTTTTTATCGAAGTTATTTCGAGATCAGTTTATGACATCTGGGTATCTCGAATGAAATTTGATTACGAGTACAGGAAGATGGTCAAAGCTTCTCTTTTAATGGGGTTGTTATGTCCGATTGCTGCTGTCTCACTGCTTATTCTGGTGCCTAACAAAGTTGTGGGGCGTATCGGCGGCTTTATTCTTGTTGAGCTATTGTATGCAGTAATACTTGGAATTTCGCTTCTTAAAAAAGGCAAAGTCTTCTTTAACAAGGCTTATTGGAAATTCACGCTCATTTTCAATATTCCGCTACTCCCGCATTATTTATCACAAGTGGTATTAAGCGCTTCTGATCGGATGATGATTGGACAAATGTGCAGCGCGGGGGATGCGGGTATCTACAGCATTGCTTACTCAGCAGGAATGTTGATGACCATATTTACTAACTCTCTGATTGCAACCGTGGTTCCCTGGCTATATCGCAGATTGAATGAAAGCGATTTTAAACGGATCTCTTCGATGAGTTACAAGCTGCTGTTGATTATTGCTGCGGTTATCTTAGGAATCGATATTCTGGCTCCTGATATTGTCACCATTTTGGCCCCAAAAGAGTACTCTGATGCCATGGGTCTAGTCCCAGTTATTGCTGCAAGTGTCTTCTTTATGTTTATTTACAGTTATTGCTCAAATATTGAGTTCTTTTATGAACAAACCAGGCTTGCAACGATTGCCTCTGTCTCTGCGGCTGGTCTAAATCTACTTTTGAATTATCTATTGATACCGGTATTTGGATATCGTGCTGCCGGATACACAACGTTGATTTGCTACATTTCTTTGGCACTATTCCATTATTTCTTTGCGCAGAGAGTAGTGAAAAAGAATAACGACACATATGTTTTCAACGGAGTTCAGATTTGGTCGATCGCCGCTATCTTTTGCGTCTCATCACTTCTGATTTCTTATTTTTACCACTTGGCGTTTCTGAGATATGCAGTGGTTCTGGCGCTTCTGATAATCGCTGTTAAATATCGTGATCTCATCTTGGTAAGGTTGAAGGAGTTTTTCTGATGCGTCCTAAGATTATCGTTTCGACAATTATTGATTCTCACAATTATGGAACGGTTTTACAAGCGGTGGCAACAAATGATGCTTTGATGCCTTATGGTGACCCTTGCTTTGTAGATTACTGCCGTCCCCAGTGGACGAGAAAAGGATGGAGGAGGGGCCAGCTTCGAAATCCGAACTTTCTTAAAGGTCTTTGCATGCTGGTTGCTAAATATCCAGTATGGATTAAGTCTGAAGGGGTTTTTCGCTCCTTCGTGGAAAAGCACTTGAGATTGATTGATTCTGCACCGTTTATTAATGGTGGACACTTTGATATAAAGGCGGTGTATTGCGTCGGTAGTGATCAGACTTGGAATATTGAATGTAATAACGGCATTGATCCAGTATATTTCCTTCAGAACGTTCCGGATGATTGCAAAAAAATATCCTTTTCAGCAAGTTTTGGGCGCCCCGCTTTAGATGAAGCGGAGAGCGCTCTCACCAAGCCCCTACTTGAGCCATTTAGTGCAATTTCGGTTCGCGAAAGCTCAAGTGTTTCTATTCTTGAGAATATGGGACTTCGCGGTATTGCCCTAAAGGACCCTGTGTTGCTTTGTCGACCGGAACTGTGGCATGAGCTTGCTTCCCATGTCCCAGCCTCGACTGAGAGCTATGTGCTCGTCTATATGCTTAACCAGAATTCGGAGATGTGCTCTTTCGCCCGTAAGCTTGCTGAACGTGAGGGGATGCGGGCCCGTATTGTGACATTCAATCCTTTGAAGCGTGCTCCAGAGGGCTTGGAGGGTGTCTGTCTTCCTAAGCCGGAGGAATGGGTAGCTTTATTCCGCGATGCGTCGTATGTGGTGACAGACTCTTTCCATGGTACTTGTTTCTCACTCCTATTTGAGCATCCTATGATTGTGTTCGACCCGCCAAAATTCTCGGTCCGCCTTAAAGATGTGCTAGCTGACTTCGGCCTTGCCTACAGGCGCGTTTCCGAGGACTGCGATCCTATGCATATAGCCGCAGAGCCGATTAATTGGGATTCTGTCAGGACTAAAAAGGAAGAATTCTCCGGCGAGGCCAAGGCTTTCCTTGACGGTGTTTTCGGAGTTTCCGAGAGGGCTGATGTATGACTAATCTAGATAAGACCTGTCTTGCTGCGGTTGATGCGGACAAGGACGAACTCATGCTCTCTTCATCTGGTGGGGCTTTTTCCGTTCTGGCGAGAATGACGCTTTCCCACGGGGGCACCGTGTACGGACATGCTTTTGACGAGGGTATGCATGTTGGCTGCGTGCGCGTCGACAGCCTCGACGGTCTCGCAGTCCTTCGTGGATCAAAATACGTTCAGAGCGACATGGGCGATTCTATGTCGCTCGTTAGAGATGATCTGAAGGCTGGGCGCGAGGTTCTCTTTAGCGGAACGCCCTGCCAGGTGGATGGGCTGCTTGCGTTTTTAGGCGGGACACAGGATGGGCTACTTACGGTAGACATCGTCTGCCATGGAGTTCCGAGCCAATCGTTTTTTAGCGATTGTCTGAAGTGGGAGTTCGCTGGCAGTCGGTTGGATAGTGTCAGATTTCGCGACAAGCGAGAAGGTTGGGGTTGCGGAGGCGGTACTACTACTACTACCCCTGTTTTTCATAGGCTTGTTACGAGGGATAGGCCGTTTTCTCCCGAGATTTCGTTCTATTACAGACGTTTTCTTTCTGGCGACGTTTATCGCGAGAGCTGCTACCGGTGTCCTTATGCCGGTGGAGAACGTCCCGGAGACTTTACTATCGGTGACTTCTGGGGGATTGACGTTGACGCCTCGGGCCTTGATCCTAGGCACGGGATTTCCGTCATTATCGCCAATACTGAAAAGGCCGAAATGCTCATTCCTTATATAAAGGAAGAGACTGCTTGGGCGGAACGCCCACTCGAGGAGGCTATTCTAGGCAACGATCAGCTTATGCACCCTACGTCGCGACCGAAGGCGCGCGACATCATACTGGATCGTTGGCTAGAGGAGGGTGTCGACGTACTTGAGAGCGAGTATCAACGCTCAGTTAAATTTTCATCTAAAAAGTGGCTCGCAAAGAGATCTGTTAAGAAATTCTTGAAAGGAGTGCTCGGCAGATGATGGAAAAGAGTATTCCTGTTTTGTTCGCGGACGACTCCGAATGCTGTGGTTGTGGCGCTTGCGTTGCCGTGTGCCCAAAAGGGGCCATTAACATGGCTCCGAACCGTTACGGGTTTCTGTATCCCAAGATCGAAGAAGATGCTTGTGTGCGCTGTGGTAAATGCCTTAGTGTTTGCAGGTTCAAGAAGAGGTTGAGGAATACTTCGAATTGTAAGTAATCCATAGGGGCAATAGAGGTGGAAGGAGTTCCAACAATGGGGATTAAACAAGCGATAAAGAAAATTGTGATGGGACCAAAGGCTTCATCTCAGGATTATGTCAATTATCTCCGATCTAATGGTATGGTCATCGGCAACAACACCGTTATTTACTCACCGAATAATTGTGTTATTGATCAGACCCGACCTTGGATGATTGAGATTGGGGACAATGTTTCTATTACTACCGGAGTAACCATTCTGACGCATGGCTACGACTGGAGCGTTTTCAAAGGGATATATGGGGATGTTCTTGGTAGCGCTGGTCGCGTAAAGATTGGAAACAATGTTTTTATCGGCATGAACTCGACTATCCTAAAGGGTGTAACCATTGGCAATAACGTTGTGATCGGCGCGAACTCTCTTATTAATAAGAATGTTCCTGACAATTCTGTTGTCGTAGGCAATCCTCAACGTGTCGTTTGTGATATTGATTCTTACCTTGAAAAACGGCGTGCGGCACAGGTCGCTGAGGCGGCGGACCTTTATGGTTGTTGGAAAAGGAACTCATCAGATGGCAAACGGGGGGGGGTACCTCCGAAGGAGATTTTCTCCGAATTCTTTTGGCTTTTCGAGCCACGGACAGAGGGCAGTTTGAGCGACTCTTCGTTCGAGTCCGTAATGGAATTGCGTGGTACGCGCGAGCTTAGCTTTTCGAGGTTCATGCAACTTGAACCTGAATTCGATTCCTATGAAGACTTTATTGATTATCTCGAAGAGGCGCTTAGATGATTTACGCGTTCGCGTCGAAGACGTTGAGTAAGGACGGCCTCCTGGCGTCCGCTTATCGCGAAATAGCTTTCGTTCTAGGAGAAGTGCTGGTACCCAAGGTTCGGCGGCGAGGTCGGTACCGTCAAGATTCTTTCGCAAATTGATTTAGCCGTCCTCGGCCCCGTCCTCTTCTAGCCCTCCGTCTTTCCCCTCAGCTTGTCCATCTCCTCCAGTTTGAACATGTCCAGGTACCTCCTCTTGCCCCACTCGTGCTCCACTATGCACTTCGGTCTCGCCGTCACCAGCATGAGGGCCGAGTTGCCGTCCGGGAAGGTCCCGACGACCCTCGTCCTCCTCCTGATCTCGCGGTTGATCCGCTCGATCCTGTTGTTCGTCCTGATCCGGCCTAGCATACTCGCCCCCAGAGCTTGAGCACTACTTAGGTAGACCACAAGTTGTGCTCTGACTGCATGCTCACTAGGCTTCCGTTTGACGAAAAATCTTAGACTTCTGCGCTCCTCAAAAGTGTCGGGGAGTACTATTACCTCGGGCGTTCACTGCCTGGTGCATGACGTTAACATCCGCTTGTTGACCTTTCAATTTGGTCGATTGTTTATTGGGGGTTGCCATGCCGGTTAACCGATCTTTGGGTGCAAACGATAAATAACGTTCTTAAATTGTTGCTGAGTGAAGGACCAATGTCCCCAGTATTATTCACCTGTAGGGGCCGAGCATTTGGGCTCTTTTTGCTTTAGCACACCGTATTAGTACGAATGGGTTGTTCTTCTCTTATAAGGATGTTAATAATGAGTGATTCCATAGAAGACAGCAATCAGGAAGAGCTCGAATGGCTTCTATTTGAGCTTGATGAAGCCCGCGAAGACCAAAGAGTATCTTTGGATCATATTGTTCAGGTCCTTGTTGCCTGTATTGCTGCACTTGCCATTTTGTATTCTGTTGCGGCCGGATTTGGCGGTAATGAAAATACGATTCCCTGGAAGAATGAGGGAATCGCTACGATTGCAGCCTGTGTGATTCTTGTAGCGGGATTTTACGGCTCTAGCATTGGCCAGGAACGCATGTTTCGCTATCACTATATGGAAATGATTGAAGAGAGGATTTCTGAGATAGTGCCAACAGGCAATAGGACTATTGCGCTGGGCTGGAACCGGTTTTCCTCTCGCTTAATCACTGCCAACATTCATCACCTAACTAATAGGGGTGCGCGTAGGCACTATGTGCATTTTGCACTTGCGCTTGTATCGCTTGTCATCGGGTGCGTTTTGCTTTCTTTGCTATTGCTGCTTACCGTGCATAATAAATGGGTCAGGCTTCTACTGCCGCTGGTTGTTATGTCCGCTCTTATATATCTTTTGTACTGCTATTTCATAGCTACTGACTTTAGTCGGCTGACGTTTAATGAGATATTAAGCCTTAATGTAAATGGTGTCCCTAAGGAATATCGAGCGAGTAGTGGTGGGGTGTCTGAGGATAATAGGCCGGGTCACTATTTCTCGCAATTTAGAGGTAAATTCCTTCGTCTGTTGTACACGCGTCCTCGCGATTCAATGAAAGGCTTCTTTTATTTAGGTGGGGCTTTGTTGGGTACTTCCCTGGGAGGAGGCTATTCTCTTGGAGAGTGGTTCTTCCGGTTCTTCTTGCTTGTGTTTGTCGTTGACATCTGTGGCTACCAAGCGCGTTATCTCATCAATGATATTAGGGGCATTGCGGAGGATAAGACAAACCCGCAGAGTGCAGGCAGAAATAGGCTTCCATTGCTTGGCGGCGGTAATGAGCGACATACAATAATTGTTGCAATGCTTGTTGTCGTTGCCAAGGCAATTGCCGCTTTCTTGGTTTGTGCGACTATATGGGCAGACGGTGCCACGTTAAATGGCGAGCCGGTTCTCGGTGACCATTACCTTGCCTTTATTCTGGGCTTTGCATACGTTTTGGTCTTCATTATTGCCTGCTTTTATGAGAGCGCTAGGGCTAAAGCTGAGCGACATTGGAGTGAGTATGTCCGGCGCCATGATGGGTCGCCGGTTTTGCGTGGGATGAACCTATTCAAATCTGCGAAATACTTCGGATACATTGATTCTAGAGAGGAGTCGCGCTCGCATGACGTCTTTAAGATGTGTTTTGAGACTCTTAGGATTGTTCTTTATGGATATTCGCTACGTTTTTGTGTCGGTCTTCTTGCTTTTGATCCGTATTTATTCGGACTCGTGTCCGGTGGAATTTCGGAGTTTCCTTATAGGGTAGGCATGCTGCTTCTCTTGATTGTTGCCTGCGCCTTGTATGGTTGTGCCTTTGTTTATATTACCTGGAGCTATGAGGCGTCTGCGGCCAAGAGGGCTTCTGCTATGAGCTGGCTGCAATTAAAGAAAGATGCTAAGGGGGTTATTTCGCCATCTATCAAGCAACCTCATGTAGTTGAATTCAAAAAGCCCCATATCGCGTATCTGGGCTATCGGCTAGGTTTGAGAGCGTGTGACCTTTACCCGCTGCGGGTGCGGTGGAGCTTGATTGAGCCTTGGAACTGGACAGCATTGCTTGCGGTCCTTCTTTTGCACTGGTTCTCCATTTGGCTTCTTCCCTGCTATTATTCATTTTTCTCCTTGGGATTAAGTGTTGTATTGTTTGCTTTGGCTGATTGTGTGCCCAACAAGGGTGTTCTTAGCATGGTTTTCACTGTTTCAATTGTTTTGATTATTCTTGAGTGCGTTGCATTGGTCGCCTCGCTTGTCTGTTCTGATTTTTACCTATCTGTTATCGAATTCCTCATGCGCAACTATTTGCCCTATGGGTTTATCGAGACTGCCCAAGATGGATCGCTGTTCGTCGGAGAATGGTTTGCTCAACTATGCTTAAGGCCCTTGATCTGGATTTCCCAGTCTCCGTATAACGCTCTTGCAATGACTGTCGTAGCGGTCATTGCCCAAACGTTCCTCGCGATTTATGCACTGTTTAGGAACATGAACTACTACGACATGAACGCACCGTTTCTTGAGAACTTCTTCAACACCGTTAAGGCTGCGGCGCTGAAGCTGTGCACAGCAATCTTGGGCGAACACGCGATGCAGGTGCTGCGCAAGAAGAAGGGGAGTGGCGATGAGGTGCAACCCTCCGCGAGTAGCGACTGAGAATAGGTCGAGAATGGGCGACTTGCTGTTTCGCGCGCATCGAACGGTCCAGGCCAGTTCAGTTGTAAGACGTTGGCGATATAAACTATTGAATCGAGCGCTGTAGCGACCGATTTCTCGTCCGCACAATTGGTCCGCGCCGCTTGTTATTCTATGGATCTACTCAATCATTAGGAGGTTCTATGGATGCAAATGAGATGGACGCCGAGGTCATTGATCGTGACCGTATTGAGGTGTTTGTTAGCTCTTCGATGAGCGATGAAGGCGATTTTAGCTGGCAGCAGCTGAGGGATGAGCTTAATCGCGCTTTGTTGAAATCGGATATCTTTAAACCCTTCGCAATCGAGTCCCATGCGAGCATTGAGCCATCATCGTCTTATTATCTTAATCGCTTAGTACAGAGCGATATAGTGATTGGAATCATACGGTCAGAATTGAGGCCAGGAACTAGTAAAGAGCTATATCGGGCTATCCAGCTCAGAAAGCCACTCATTCTCGTTAAGCTTGAAGGCGAGACATCGTCGGATATCGAGTCTCTGTTTCGTTATGTTAGGGAAATGGATGCGTGCACATATGTCGAATTGCCGAGTGATTCAGGTCTCGTTTCTTATCTGATGGATCAGCTTAATAATGTGATGGTAGATTTGTTTCACAATCGACGATTTGAAATTGAAGATGGTAAGCCGGCAGTTTTTGCAGACATTGCTCCGATCTCTATTCCCGAAGATGTTCTTGATGCTTTTGGCGCTTCTGTCGCCTTGATTTCAAAAAAATTTAACTACCATGCTGAATGGCTTGAGAGAAAGTCTGACAATCCTCACCTGTTCTTTCTTGGTGAGAAGGCGGTTGAGTGGCTACTTTATGGCACCCCCTTTTCGGTCGGTGCATTCAAGGCTGGCATTCTAGAGATTATGAAAGACAGCGGCATTCCCAGAGACACTCTTTCACTAAGGCTTGACGCCCTCGATGCTTCTATTGAAGGTCGCTATTCCAGGTGCTATGAATTACTTCAACTTGCTTGTGATTCAATAGAATCGAAAGATTGTTGGGCTTATGGTAATTGTTTAATTGACAAGCGGACTGTCGCTGGCATGCTTTCCGAATATGGATTCGGCACCCAGTGGTCAATTCAGAAACAAATTGATTCGCTCTCCGCTCCAGCCTATATTCCCCTTGCGCTTAAGTTCGAAGAGGAGGTGGGGACTGCTGTCTTAAACGCTTCGAGAGAGGCGAGGGCGGTTAATCCTTACACAACGATTCGACATGACGCTAGCCTTGCTTCCGTCATGTCGAATATATCGTGTTTGTTATTTAGTTCAATATTGTGCGGGAGCATATCGAGCGCCTTATATTCTCGCAGCCTGCTTGCTAATTCGCTTATCGACTACTCCTCTATTTACAATCGGCCCGAACTTGAGCTCGAGGGAATTAAGCTGCTTGTTCTTCAGGGGGATGCTAAGGGCTTCGAGAATAGGTTTGCTTATAAGAGCGATGGTTTAAGGTCATATCTCCCCTCGTGTGCCGAGGAACTGTGGCATCTGACTACTTTAACGGCCCAGGCATATCGTCCGAGTATGATTTCCGTCGTCATTAAGGAGTGTGCGCCTTATTTTTCGGATGATACTATTTGCGATGCTTGGAACACGTTAAACGTTGCAGATGATTTTCGGCAATGTGAATCAAAATGGATTAAGGCGATCGGCATGATCAAGATGCGGGTTGATGAGAAGTCGCTTGTAAGCCTACTTTGTCAGGTTGTCGATCAACATTTATATACAGTCGCTTCTGATGTTTCGAACGTTATTGGCGGAATGGATTTAGACAAAATCGACAAAGAGCTCGTTGATCAACTGGGCAGTAGCCTTAAATCGAATTCTGATGAACTGCTTAAATACAATTTCTCTGCTGGCGTTTTCGGATGCGTTGAGAAGCGTTGTGGCTTTTCTATTTTGAGCGAAGAACAAGTGGGGCATCTTTCCACTGTTGAGCGGGGTTGTTATTTAGACAACAAATCTCCAGCATGCAATGCGGAAACGGCTTGTATCGATGAATTGCGCAGGCAATTCGACTCGAATAATCGTTCTGATTTTCACGCAGGGTTTTCCATTCGTCCCTCTTCTTTGCTATGTCGCTCACTCGATGATGTCCCTTCTGAGTCATTTAACGCATCCTTGGCTGGCGTGCTGGAGCATTGTCTTAAAGGGCTTCCGACATATCAAGGATCACCCTGCTCTGCAGAAGAGGCTATGTCCGTATTAAATAAGTTTGTATGTTGTTGCGTGCGCGATGGAAAGGCACTTCCCGTCGGTTGGACGGATTTAATTTCTGAACTTCCGGATGAGTGGCCCGAAGACCCGGTATTTAGAGAGCCTATATCAATGGACTCATGTGCATGGTCTGTAAGATGCTTAGCTCTAAAAGTTGCTACCGGCTTTGCAACAGACATAGAGTTCCTGACATTTGGTATTAAATTTGATGCCCTTACAGCCGCCGGTCAGCGTGCGTTTTTAGAAGTACTTGAGCAGCTGATTGTTTGTAATGCTATCTGCGATCAATACCGTGGCGTCGTTTCTGCAATCTGTTCGAGCGTTATGCTTAGTGAGGACTCTGCTGTGCGTGAACTATTGCTTGATAGCGTTGCTGCAGGCTATCGTAGATGGGAAGCGAGCTCTTTTAGCGATTTGGCGTTTCAATCGTTACACGATGTTTCCCCTAATGTTGCATTTAAGCTTGTGCGCTTATGCAAGGAGGGGAAATTCGATGATGCTACTCTCGAGCAGAAGTTACTTGGTGAGCTCTCGAGTGATTCCAACTGGTTTATTCGCTGGCATGTTGCGAATGACTAGGCGTAGGTTTGGCGTCGGGACAACGTGGGCTTCGGCGCCTTTTTGCCAACATCAGATTAACCCGGACCGATCTTGGTGCCAATTCCTTGCCAGCGGCTGACCTCAGGGTGCTGCCGCATATCGGTTTCGCTCATGTAGCTCAGAGCGTGTTGTTCAATACCGTTCGTCTAATAATCGCTGTGACTTGCGGAGTTAGTAAGAAAGTTGTCCGCGATCCTGGAGTGATTCGTTCTCGGTGCGAAAGTGCTGGTATATGCTCGCGTTCTGCGTATGGATGCCGGTTCGTGGATGCGAAGAAAATGCCAGACGGGCTTATTGAGGAAATGGGACTGCTGTACGTCGGTGTTACTCGCGCCCGCAAAGCGGTATACGCCTCCTCTTCTATGCGGCGCAGGACAAATTACGGGAACTATCAGGTTGCCTGCCCCTCTTGTCTAACGTCTCTTCCGGGCATTGAGCCCGTGAGCTGGAGGGTCATGGACGGGGAGGGGTGACTTCCCTGTATCATGAAATGGGCACGCTATCGGCGCGGGAGCCGTTCAACGGCTCTGGCAGGACCTCACTGTGCGTGAGGAGGCTGTTCAGCGCGAAATATAGCGCATTAGGGCTTCGGAAAGTTCATCTCTCAGGTCGCCTTCCAATAGGGAAATTGCTCTATCGACATAGATTTTGTTATCAATACCAAAGTAACGTCCAACGCTTACCACGAGGGACTTGTCGTTAAATAGCCCGAGAATCTCATTGTAATCATGGTTTTCAATGGCCCGTTGATATCTGTCATTAACGTTTTTTTCTATACTCGCAATATCAATTAAGGATGCGATGCCATCGGCAGTCAGCTGCTCATTATCCGAAATAGTTATTCCGGAAAGTGCTCCCTTTACGCCTGCTACGAGCGCTTCCGATGTCTGTTTGTTTGCTTGCTTGCTGAATCTGTCAATTACATATGACTTAATACCGGAAAAGGTCTTGTCCCCATCGGCACCGAAACGCTGAGATAGAACCCGCACCGCTTCTTCGGTGAGAAAGAGATTTTCAATTTCTGCGACCTTGAGGTGGAAAATGCCCTTTTCTTTAAGGATGTTGAGCTGTTCCTCGGTTTTAAAGTCTCTGTCTATGATGCCCCAGGCCTTTATGGCATGAAGGCTTTGGGTGCGATTGTATGCTTTCACATTATTGATGACCTGCTCGCACCCGCCGGAAGGGACTACATAGCAATTGGGAAAGAGTGCGGAGTAGATCCGCTTGTCGTAACTTCCTTCGGTTCCTTCAACGAATAGGACCTCTTTCCTGTTGCCAAGGAGCTCTATTAAGAGCTCCTTTGGAAGGTCGCTATCGGGAAGCGTTTCTAATTCCCATTTGGTGCCATCGAAATTCTTAACCCAGATGATATCCGAGCTTCGGTGTGTTGAGGCGAAATTAACATCGTGGGTTATGTAGATAAAGAGGCAGTCTGGGCGTGACTGCTCTAGGGAAGTCCAGAGTCGCGCCATAAGCGATGGATGCAAATGAACTTCAGGCTCATCCATGATGATTATTTTGTCGTTTGGGACACAAAGAACTTGTGCGGCAAGATATAGCACTGAACGCTCGCCGTCACTCATTTGCGTTGCGCTGTAGCGATTCGTTTTACTTTGGGAGTACGCGTAGAAGGCCGCGTCTTCCTGCTCGATCTTTCTTTGAGGAAAGACTTCATTCCATATAATTTTAAGTTTGTCCAGCGTGGTTACTGGAATAGCTGGCCTTTCAGCCGAAATGGACTCTGCATGCCTGCATTTATCAATAAACCGCTGGTTTTCAAGATTAACCTGGGCGATAAGGGCTGCTAAAACATCATCAAAGTCGTCAAGGAGCTTTGTCGTATAGCTCTTGCCCCATTTCCATCGTCCATTTTTGTTTTCCTTATATTGAGAGCCACCGTATATGACATTATCTTCTGCTTCCGCATAGCTTTTTAAAGGGATTCTCTCGGAAAAATTGATATCGCGTTGTGCTGAGATTCTATGGACCTTTTCGAAATCTTGTTGCTCTATCCATGCGCCGAGTTTTGATTTGCCAGATCCATTTGGTCCGATGACAACGACGGAGTTGACCTCAGCTTCACAATAGGTCTTTATGTTGTCGGCATTGGGAAGCCAGTATTTAAATTTCGATTCGTCTTCTGACAATTGTCTCACCTGGTTAATAACGGTTATGGACTGATTTAATAATAGTATTAATAAGCCTGATGGCCTGACTAGGGCCGGCTCTACATGGCCATGCTCTTCGATTTTGCGGCCAAGTCTGTTTTCGTCGGGTTTTAGGCACCACTCGACCGGTCGCGACCCGATGATTCGATATTCGCGCTGGTACGCATATTTGGTCGTTCCGATAACGAGGTTGAGCGGTATGCCTTGGAATGCCTCGTCAGCCACGCTTGGAGCAGGAGTGCCGTAAAAGACTGGGCTGTGCAGGGAGATGCCATTACCGGAATCAATCTTTCGATTTAGAAGTCGCTCAAAGCAGCCGTACCGTACGATGCCGATCTAGCCGTCGGTGCACCTGAATATATCGATCATTCGCCTGGTAATCACGACAGTGTCCTCAACAATGTCGCTCTCCCGCACCATGAACATGCAGTAGATCGGCAAGAGTCAGTTGGCGTAGATGCCCATCCCGTACGCCAGAGACGCTTCTAGCGGATCGCCCTGCTCTCCGGGCAGACCGTGGTAGTACCCGGCACCGTTCATATAGAGGCACCCGTCTATCAGGTCGTTGATGTATTCCTCTTTGGACGCGAACTTCAGTAGGTAGACGATGTCGTCGTTCGGCATAGTGTTATCCTCTCATTGGTTGACGTGCACCGGGCCGCGTCGTGTGCTCCGGGGTGTTGGCTATCAAGATAAGGGCGGCTTCTCAAACTCGTGTGCCGGATTGGGTGATGTCGCGATAGTTGCCGTAATATCCAATCCGAAGCGGATCGTCTTGACGTTGAAGTACCTGGACTGCGGCTGATTCGACCATCCTCTCGCTTGTGGGCGAGGATGTGTGTGACCACCCTGTCACAGGCGAGTCGATATTTCGTGAACGCGGTTCGTAAAGTAAAATAACTTTGCAAGTGGTCTAGTGGTCGATGACGTTTGGGGCATTATGAAACCCACGTTTCAAGAGATGCGTTCTGCTTTACAAGCGCAGCGCATGAAAGTTAGTTTTGATACTTACGATCTTACATGCGATGAGCTTACGAGAAGGATTTTAAAAAAGAGAATCGATATTGCTCCTGAGTACCAGAGGCAGTTTCGGTGGGACGATGAGAGACAGTCTGGCCTTATCGAGTCAGTTCTGTTGGGCATTCCGGTTCCTAATTTATTTATGGCAACTTCTTCTACTCCAGATGAGGCTGTTGTTTGGGAAGTTGTGGACGGACTTCAGCGTAGCCTCTCGATTGTCAATTTTATTCTTGAAGGGGAACAGCGCGAGGAGTTGGGCTTGAAGGCTCCTCTATGTCTTAAGGGATTAAGCAAGCTGCCCGAGCTTAATGGATGCTGCTTTTCGGATTTGCCAGAAGATATGCGCTCGATTTTTCTCGATCGCCCAATAAAGGTAACGGTTCTGAATGACAAAAGCGATCGCCAGGTCCGTTTCGACCTCTTTGAGCGCTTGAATACAGGAGGCATATCATTGACATCTCAAGAGGTGCGATCCTGTATCTATCGCGGAGTTTTCCTCGATTTAATTAATGAGCTGTCCTCCAATGTTGATTTTCGAACCGTTGTTGTTGTCCCCAAAAACCGCCAGTCAGATGGTAGTCTTCAGGAATATGTCCTCAGGTTTTTTGCTTATTTAAACGGTGTAGAGGGTTTTAAACACTCGGTTAAAGAGTTCCTTAACTCCTTTATCGAGAAGGGCAATCAATACGATGAGAAGCTGCTTGATGAATATAGAGATGAATTCAATCGGGTTATGAATTATCTTGCTCGGTGTTTTCCGAATGGGTTGAAGCGGGGCGGAAAGGGACTAACTCCCGCTAACGTGTTTGAGGGAGTTTCTGTTGGGGCTGCACAGGCTCTCAGAGTATGTCCACAGCTTGAGGTGTGCAGTAAAAACAACTGGATCGATTCTAAGGCTTTTCGTGGGTATACGACGTCTGCAACTAATTCGCTTCCTAAGGTAAAGGGGCGGATTGCTTATGCAAAAGAGGCTTTTTTGAATCATGGATACATTGAGCCTTAAACCTCAGATCGATCTTTTTGAACAGTCCATGTCAGAACTTGAGCTGCTTTTGAAGTCCGCTAATATTTTCGAACAGATCGGCGATAGAGAATTGAATCCCTCTCCTGATGACATTCTGTCAAAGACGGCTAAAGGCATTTCCTTTGTATTCCTTTTTTCGGCTTATGAGCAGCTGCTCAAAGGGACTGTTCGAGCTGTTCTTGAGACAGCCAATTCTTATAGGGGAAAACTGAAAAACATGCAGGATGGGTTTATAGCAGCGGCCTTAAACTCATCCTTTCGCTCATATGCTGATGCGGCTAACGTAAAAACCAAAATCTGTAACGTTAAGGGCGTTCGGTCTTTACTCGACTCTTATGTTCGCGACTTGAAGTTCACGGATTATTTTCCAGATGACGGGAGCTATATGAAGTCAACTCAGGTTAGGACTATCTGCAATTTATTTGATTTGGGTGACCCCGCTCCAATTTTGGGAAGAGCCTGGAGTCATATCGATGACTTCCAAGATAAAAGAAACGCAATCGCTCATGGTTCGGTCTTGCCTTCGACAATTGGAGAAAACTACTCTGCTTTAGATATTGAGACGTTTTACACGGGATGGAGGGACGGCTGGGTTGCCTTTGCCGAGCATACTGAGAAGGAGAGTTTAAATCCTAGATTCTGGACCAGGCGATAGCCGGTACCGTATAGGTTAGCGGGTTTGGCGGAGTCTGCGACGGGTGTTTCGGGTTTAGACATAGGAAACGGGGTATGCATAAACAATGCCAGATATCCACCTTGACTCCAGAGATCTGTTTAGCTGGCAGCTCATCATCGACGAGGGCCTATTCATTGGTCGTATAGTGAGACATGCAGAAAAATTTCCCAATGAGGCAATCGCTCTTGATATCACGGCGCTTCCGTTCATAGCTGTTGCTGTACACGATGCGATTCCTTTCATTAATAAGAAACTCGGCCTTCATATACCTCAAGAAGATTTACGTGTAACTCGCATTCGGCATATGACAAAGTCTCTCAGCTCGAACAAAATTAGCTTTTATGATTATCTTTTAGAAGCCCGAGCCGTAATAGATCAACTCAATAAACAATTCTATAGCGGCCCCTTTCCAGCGCTTCTCAATAGGTTTCGAAACAATATCGGAATCACCTATTACGGCGAACTTCCCTGTTATGCAACCTTTTCTTCCATTCACCTCCTTACCAAGGACTCATCGGAGCTTCTCGGTTCAAGCGCCACTAGCTTTCCGTATGAAATCGGGTAGCGCGCAGAGATGTGGTGTAAGAGGCGGGGAATGCCCCGCCTCCGCCCTTTCTTGAAAGGGAGGGGACACCGCCTAGAATTCGTCGTTGGAGTAATGAAGGTGACGAATGGAAGGAAAGGCGATGCCCCAAGAAGAGAGTGTACTGCGCCTCGGCCGCGACGAGGCCCTCGAGGCGGCGAGGCTTTGGCAGGAGTGCGGCGACGCGCGCGAGTTCGCGTGCAGGGTGCTGGGCAGCGTGATGAACGCGCTGATGGACTCCGAGGCCCAGCAGATGTGCGGCGCGAGCCGCAACGAGCGCAGCGACGGCAGGGAGAACAGCCGCAACGGCTACCGCCCCAGGTCGCTCAAGACCGCCGTGGGCGACGTGGAGCTCGAGATACCCAAGCTCAGGCACGGCACCTACTACCCCGAGGGCATGCTCGCGCGATGGTCGCGCGTCGACACCTCGGTGGCCGCCATCGTGCAGGAGATGTACGTATGCGGCGTGTCCACCCGCAAGGTCGAGCGCGTGGCGTCCAAGCTGGGCATATCCTCGCTGTCGAGCTCGGAGGTCTCGAGCCTCTGCTCCGACCTCGACGCCGAGGTGGCGGAGTTCCGCCGCCGCGACCTGTCGGGCACGCCGTGCTGCTACCTGTGGCTCGACGCTACCTACATGAGCTGCAGGGTCGGCTCGTCGGTCGTCTCGCAGGGCGTCGTGACCGCGATCGGGCTGGGCGCCGACGGGCGCAAGCACTTCCTGGGCTGCGACGTGGTCGACACCGAGAGCGAGGACTCCTGGGCGGCATTCCTCGGCGGGCTGCGCGAGCGCGGGCTGGCCGGCGTTCGCCTCGTGGTCTCCGACAGCCACGCCGGGCTCGTGGCCGCCGTCTCGCGCCTGTTCCAGGGCTGCGCCTGGCAGCGCTGCGTGACGCACCTGCAGCGCAACCTCCAGAGTGTTAGCGTCAATATATTTTTCACCATTTTCACCAACGTATTTTCGCCAATCGCGCCAACGCGGATGCGCCGGATTCGCTTACGCGGATGCGCCGCTTTCGGCGTCTAGGCTCCCTCCTCCTTCCCGTCCTCACCGCCGATGGATACGTCCTTCAGGCGGTACGACCGTCCCGTTATCTTGATCATCGCGCAATGGTGGCAAAGCCTGTCGGCCACCGCCGAGGCCGTGACGTTGCTGCCGAACACGTCGCCCCACCTACCCACCGGCACGTTGGTCGTGACGATGGTCGACCGCTTTAGCGCGTAGCGCCTGTTGACCAGCTGGAACAGCAGGTCGGCACCCTCCTTGCCGATATCGAGGTAGCCGAGCTCGTCTATTATCAGCAGGCTGCAGTGCTCGTAGAACCGCATCCTGCGCGCCAGCGCCTCCTTCGCCGAGGCGTGCTTGAGGTCCTCGACCAGCCTCGAGCAGTCGGCGAAGTACACCTGCTTGCGGGCCATCACCGCCTCGTGGCCTATGGCTATCGACAGGTGGGTCTTGCCGACGCCCGGGCTGCCGACGAGCACGACGTTGTCGCCGCGGTCGATGAACTCGAGCGTGGCCAGCTGCTCGACCAGCCCGCGCGGCACGCTCGGCTGGAAGCCCCAGTCGAAGTCGGCCAGCGTCTTTATGTAGGGGAAGTTGGCCATCCTCGTGCGGCGCTCGTCGTCGGCGCGCCGCTTGAGGGCTATCTGGGCGTCGGTGAGCTCGAGCATGGCGTCGACCAGGCCCTTCCTCCCGTCGGCGACGAGCCTGACGTACTCGGGCACCGACGACGCCATGCCCTCGAGCCCCAGCTCCTCGAGGTTGGCCGCCAGGCGGCTGAGGGGGCTGGCCTGCACGGCGGCGCTCACAGCGAGCCCCCTATCGAGTCGAGCAGGCCGAGGTTGGCCGCGGCGGCCGCCTCGATGTCGCCGGCGGCGTCGCCGAACCACCGCTTGCCGGCCATGGCCTCGGCGTAGTGCGCCGGGTCGTAGGCCGGCCCGCCCGCCACGTGCGTGGCCACCAGCTCGCCGCCGACGTAGCAGTCCATCGCGCCGCCGGGCATGCAGACGATGCGGGCGGGCCTGCCGATGCAGCGCCTGGGCACCGACATGGGCTCGCCGTGCGCGCTCACCAGCATCGTGGCCGGCACCCTGGCCACGCGCACCACGTCGCCCATCGCCTCCTCGAGGGCGCGCAGGTTGCCGACGGGCAGCAGCGCGTCCTTCTCCTCCATGAACAGCGCGGAGGGAGGCAGCCCCGTGGTCTCGTTGGGCTCGGAGTTGCTGGCGTCCTCGATCCGCGCGACGATCTCGTCGATGTCGTCCAAGCCGTCGAAGTCGCCCTGGTAGGCCATGAGCCGCGACAGGAAGCGGTTCGACGACTCGACCTTGCCCTTCGTCTGGGGGCTGCGCGGGCGGCACAGCTTCAGCTCGAAGCCGGCGGCCTTGGCGAACTCGTACGCGCGCTGGACCTTGAGGCGCCGGCCGCCCTTGACCGTCACCAGGGCGGACATGTTGTCCGTGACCCACTCGCGCGGCACGCCGCCGAGCCTCGCGATCGTGGCGTACATGCACCTGACCAGGTCGTCGGTCGTCCTGGTCCTCGACCGGATGAATATGTGCCTGCGGGAATGGCCCAGCGTCGCCGCGAACACGTTGAACTCGAACAGCTCGCCGTCGCGGTTCGCCATCTTGACGGACTCCTTCCAGTCGAACTGCAGCTGCAGTCCGGGCGGCGTCTCGAAGCGCGGGTGCGGCTCCGGGCCGCCGGAGGCCCCGACGGCGATGCCGTTCTTGCGCATGAACTGGGTGAAGGCGTTGTAGCCGGCCAGGTCCTCGCCGGGATACCTGTGCAGCAGCCACTCGTGGATGCCCTTCTTGGTGACTCCCGGCAGCTGCGCCTTGGCGGCCACCTCCTCGATGTGCGCGTCGAACGAGCCCGCCCTGTCGCCGCGCCCGTCGTGGGGCCGCCCGCCCTCGGCCCTCCAGTACGACGCCACGGTGTGCCTGTCCTTGCCGTAGCGCTTCGCTATGTCGCTGAAGTTGGGCTTTATGCCCGCTTCCCTGTACATGTCCAACTCTCCGATCAGGTTCTTCTCCGCCACGGCCCGCTCCTCCCGAAAGCATCGTTCGCTCGTCGATCGAAGCGTAAGCCCCGGCGTTGGTGGAAATGGTGAAAATGCGTTGGCGCAAATGGCGGGATTGCGTTGGCATGATTGGTTGTTGAGCGTTGGTCAAAATGGTTGTTTTTACAGTAGCGCTAACACAGAGCGCCTGCTCGGGCAGGCCCGAGGACTCCAAGGCGGCCGTCAGGGACCTCGTGCACGCCTCGGTCTACCAGGACGACCCCGACCTCGCGCGCTGCGTGTGGGCCGAGGCGGCGCCCTGGGTGGCGTCGGTGTCCGCCAGGGCCGGCGAGGTCTTCGAGCAGGCCGAGGACTCCGCGCTGGCGTTCACGGCCTTCCCCAGGGCGCACTGGGCCAAGCTCCGCACCAACAACGTCCAGGAGCGCGCCAACCGCGAGATCAAGCGCCGCTACAGGGTCGTGCAGTCCTTCCCCTCGAGGGAGTCGATGCTGCGCCTGACGTGCGCGAGCCTCATGGAGACCGAGGGACAGTGGTCCCAGCAGCGCGTGTTCTCCGAGGCCTCGGCCGCCGAGGGCTTCGCCGAGCCCGCGGACAGGCCGGCCCCGACAGAGGGGAGGCGCCGCGCGCTCGGGCGGCGCGCCAGGGAGACAGTGGACGAGATAGTCGAGAGGCGCGGTCTCAAGAAGGAGTAACATCGGGACTTGCAGCGACGGACCTCGGGACGCTCTTACACCACGTCTGCGCGCGCCACCTGAAATCGGATACCATTCGGCGTTTTCTGGTGGCTATTTATATCGTTTTTCTCAATCGTATTATGCAGACCGGTCTGTTTTTGATGTTTCAGCCTTTGAAACTCGTTCGAATGATCGCCGATTCGAAGATTTGGCCAAAAAGGCAAAATTCATTGGATGCAAGGACGACGCGATTTCCTTTTTTCTCTCTGAGCTCCTTATGCTGCTTGTATCAGTTGATGTTTTGTTTGAAGCAGGATTCTTTACTGACGCGGTTTTTATTAAGTATTCCTGTTTGAGTTTGGACCATGTCGCAAGGGCTCTTCAGATATTTACTACCTTTGCAAGGACCCATGCGGAGCTTGATCTTTGTACGAACAGGTTTCTGTCTGAAGTCGAGAGGCTTATTCCGAGAGAAGATAAGAGATGGATTAAGCGCGCTCACCCGTTGCGAAACGCATTCATGCACTACGACTTTTCGGAGAAGCTTGTGTCTGATCCTTCCGGTTGCTCCTCCTCGTGGTCAATACTCGATATAGCCTGTAATAACCAGATGGGATTGGATTTGCAAGGGTTTAAAACTGAACTTATGGCTGTTCGCTCCAAGCTGGAACGCTCGCTTTGTGAGTTAATCGCCTTTCCAAGATTTGATCCGTTAAAGGTTCCTTGGGGTATGTAAGGCGCGGATGCCATTGCTGACAGCGTTGTCTGTATCGATGGTTTTCCTGTCGACGCCGTGCGCGCCGTCTCGCAATAAACAGCGGTGTTCAAGCGGACAAATATTCTTTTAGTGTTGTTGCTATCTCGCCTTGAGCAATTCTACTCGTGTGATGGCGTTAAAGAAGGGCTTGAAATATGTACGATCTCGATAACCGTATCGATTTAATGCGATTGCATTCTGACTATCGAAAGCTGTGCGGTTCTGATGAAAGGGGTCGAGCCGCACTCATGGAGCTTTTCAATAGGGAAAAAATTACGGGGTGGCACGCGACTAGGGTGCTCTCGGAAGAAGAAATAAGGCACGGGGGACTCAAAGCATATTCAAAAACTGAGAGATTGATCGGTTTCACAGTTTATACGATATCGTTGGGCTAGATTCAAACAGGATTGATGCGGTTCTTCGGATAGCGAAGCATTATTTAGACGAACATCCTCGTCGGAGCAACCATGTATGTTTCTATCTGCTTGAGTCTATGAGCAACCGTTATTCGAAATATTCAGCGACTTTGGGTGGGGAAACGTTTAGGTGGTCGGTGGAGGGCGGTTTAGGGCCTGGTGCGGGTGAGAGGCTGACGGAAATGGGAATACCGATCAGGGTGAAATTTGCCTTTAATTTTAATCGTATCCAGCCTTATGCTCAGGATCCAATTATGTCAAAGTTTGTAAAGGCGCTTGACGGTTTTTCCGATGCGGATCAGCTCTCGCTTGAGGTTGATGGGGCTATTGAAGGTTCGATTGCTCCGCAGGACATCTTAGTGATCGAGCCGCAGTCGGAACAGGTTCATGAAGGATTTCTGCTCTCCTAATTTGAATTGACCCCTTGGAGTCCAGGGGATAAAGTAAATATAGCGGTATTGACGTAGTCAACCTACGGGCCTACGTCCTGCGGAGAGACGGCTGTTCTTATGGATGGCCGTCTCTCTTCATTTAAGGAGTTGGTATGTCTGATAAGCCCTTTTTGACTATCGATGAGCAAGTTCGAC
Source organism: Collinsella sp. AM24-1 (assembly GCF_003470325.1). Classification (NCBI taxonomy): domain Bacteria; kingdom Bacillati; phylum Actinomycetota; class Coriobacteriia; order Coriobacteriales; family Coriobacteriaceae; genus Collinsella; species Collinsella sp. AM24-1. The sequence goes on from NZ_QRHM01000005.1 coordinate 30,046, forward strand.
TTCTTGAATCTCGCGGTTTGGATGTCGATGAGGATACTGGTCCCACTCTGATGCGTGAGGGCTACTACTCAATTGTCAATGGTTATAAGGATCCATTTCTCGATACTGGCAAGAGTAGAGAGTCTGGCGAAGATCGGTATCTTGAGGGCATATCGTTTTCGGATTTATATACTCTGTTCACTTTTGATAGAGAGCTAAGGTCTCTTACGTTTCGATATTTGATTTTGGCTGAGGCTAAAATCAAGACTGCGGTCGCCTACGCTTTTTCGAATGCCCACCGAGCTCCCGAAGCGTATCTTCTCCAGTCAAATTATTGCGATGAAAATGAATTTGCTAGCGCCGGGAAAAATGGGGCCAATTTCGCGCAAGAGATTGCTGGCCTTACGTCGGTTTTGGGTCGTAGGGTATCTAATAGCAAATCAGATTTCATCGCTCATTACCGAAATTCATATGGTGCGGTGCCCATTTGGGTGCTGGTGAACGACCTGACTTTTGGGAATATCGAACATTTCTATAACTTAATGAAGCCCAAGGATAAGTCTGCGGTTTGCAAAATGATTGTGGACTCGACGGGTAGGACCGGATCACACAAGCTCGGGTTTTTCAGTGTGGATGACGCGAGGGTTTCGATTGAGGTCCTCGTTAAATTCCGTAATGTTTGCGCCCATGATGAGAGGCTTTATTGCGCCAAGGTCGGTGGGCGCAAAAACGTCAACTACATTCGAATGGTTTGGATGCTTGAGCGCTATCTGACCGAGAATGAGTTCAAACGGTTCATTAAGGAACTCACTGAGCTTCTTATGAGATATGTTGAGACGTATGCGATTAAGCACGTGTTAAACCAGATCGGTTTTGTCGAACTGCTGCAAAAGACGTCAGGCGGAAGCTTATTTGAATAGCTGGTTCGCTGCTGATGCCTGGTGCTGGTCCAGGCCTCCGTGCCAGTTGAGGCCTTGGTCTTACACTGGCTGGTCGAGCGTCCAGTCGTGGAGCCGCAGCGCCATGTCGTATTCCGAGCCGTCTGTCTCTTGCCTGCACAGGTCCACGGCACCGTTGACGATCTGCGTGACGCTTGGGCGGGCGGCATCGTTTACGGTCACCTCCGCCGTGGTGCGCAGGTAGTAGATCCCCTTGTCGTTTTGGGGGTCGTTTCTGTCGTTGTCCATAAAGTAGAAGTAGATGCGGTACGTGCCCGACGCCGTGAAGTCAAAGGTAAAGTCGTGGCCCGCGGCGCCCAAGCTGTAGTAGCTGGCCCAAGCCGGGCGCGACGGGTCGCAGACGCTTTCCTGGCTGCCACCGTCCCAATAGGTGGGCACGTCCATGCGCGCCTTGGCCTGGGACGAGCCGTTGACCTGGGTTACGTGGAAGGTCGTCGCGGTGCCCGCGGGGGCGTCGTTCCACGAGACGGTGAAGGTGACGCCGTTTTGGGTTGCCGTGGCGGAGTGTGCGTAGCCGGTTTGTGACGTGGTGGAGATCGCCTCGGGCGTGGGGGTGGCTTGGACGCGGAGGGATGGGGTGGGGGTGGTGCCGGGGGTGGCGGCGGTGCCGGGGGTGGCGGCGGTGCCGTCGGCGCTTTCCGTGTTGACGGCGCTGGTGCCGGTGGACGTTGCGGTGCCGTTCTCTACGGTATCTGCTGCCGCATTTGTGTTGCTGTCGTCTTCAGCTTTGGCTGTGTCGCTGCTCGTGGCGTCGGCTTGTGCCTGCTGCTCGGCGGCTGCTTGAGGCTGGATGGCTTCCGCGATGGCTGCCATGGGCATCGTCGAGCTGACCATGGACGTGCACGCGATCACGCAGAACAGGTAGTAAAGGGGTCGTTTCATAGCGGAGCCTCTCGGTGAGCAGCCAATAGGGTCCGAAGGCAGCTCCAGGCCAGCACTCCGCACATATTTTATTGGGTTTATTTTACGGTAATAGACTGTGGATAGAGGGTCCTGTTAATAAAATTGGGGCACGGTTTTTTGTTCCGCACCCCTCAAATCAAATGCTGTGCCGTATTGTTGGCAATCAGCAGTTATTCAGGATGGTTCCTACGCCTCCGCGGGCTCCACGCCCAGCTCGTTGCGGACGAGCTGGAAGGCGGCGGCGATGGCCTTGTCCATGTCGTAGTACTTGTAGCCGCCCAGGCGACCGGCGAAAATCACGTCGCCCTCCTGCGCCGCCAGCTCCTCGTACTGCCTGTAGAGGGCCTCGTTCCTGGCGTCGTTGATGGGGTAGTAGGGCTCGTCGCCGGGCCTCCAATCCGCCGGGTACTCGCGCGTGATGACGGTCTTCTCCTGCGTGCCGAACTCGAAGTGCTTGTGTTCGATGACGCGCGTGTAGGGGACCTCGCGCTCGGTGTAGTTGACCACGGCCACGCCCTGGTGGTCGGCCTCGTCGAGCGTCTCGGTCTCGGAGCGCAGGCTGCGGTACTCGAGCGTGCCCAGCTTGAAGTCGTAGAACGCGTCGATGGGGCCGCAGTAGATAGTCTTGGCGGCGATATCGGGCTCGGCGGCGGCCAGCTCCTTGGACAGATGGGGGCTGGAGGTGGGCTTTGGGTTGGATGGTGGTGTTGGCCACAGGTTATTCTCGGTTATTCTGCAGGGTAATATTATTTTGTAATGACCGAGTAAATTTGACCTTGGCGCGCGTGATTGTCTGGTTTTGTTTGGAGGACGTTTTATCTTGCATCGTTCTATGTTTATTTCTGCTGGAGAGCTTGGTCAGCCCCTTGATAGCTCAGTTATTGCGAGGATGTTTAATTGTATTCAAGGTGACTTGGATGGTTTTATTGCTGCATTGGAAAAGGCGGAATTTGAATGTAGGCTGCCAGCTCTAAGTTCTCTCTGGGCTGATGTCCGCCATGAAAATGCTCAAGAAATATTGCATAATCAGCTTCGTGTTGATGGCATGTACTTACAGTTTCCTGAATACATTAGTTTACCTAAGGGGGCGACTGTTTTTCGTGCGCGAAGTGTCTCTTCTTCTCTCGATTATGGAGCTCAGTTTATTGACCAGGGTCAACTGTGGGAGCCACCGAATAACTGCGTGACCAATTTTGGGCGATTGAACAAACCCGGTGAGAGCTATTTATATGTCAATTGCGGTGACCCAGTCACGACGCTTGACGAAGCCAGGGTGAACGTTGATGACCAATTTGCTTTGATAGCGTATGAGGTCGCTAGACCTATTAAAGCTATTGGTATTGGTGTTTATATTCCTTCCGAAGTGCGTAGGCTGTTTGGGCAAAGCCCGACTGCATTCGGACAATACTGCCTGCTGCATGATTATTCGCATCAAGAGTTTTCTCGCCCCTTTGAAGTTCTCGGTGAGACTACCTATCAATTGAGCAATGCAATTGTTGATGAGTTTTATTCATACGAACCCTGTGTTGCTTATAGTCCTGTGGGCGGTGGCAGAGGGCTTAATTTAAGAATGACTCCGGATGTCGCACATGGAAATTTGTCAATTCGAGGGATATATTTTGGAAGGCGCTCCGCCAACGCACTTAAATCAATGATTGTCGACTTTGGGCGCTGGCATTATTCCAGTAAAGCTGGACGTTACCTGTGTCTTGAACATTCCAAGAACCCTGTTTGTCTTAATCATCTGTTTTTTGAAGATGAGCTTGTCTGTCCAGGAACTGAGTGCGAATCGGAGCTGTACTCGTTTTGCGGCTATCGTCCTAACAGACACGGCCATGAACTATTAGCTTTGCGATAGGGGGCACAGCGCGATTTAAATAGGCCAGGTTGAAATTATAACTGGCTGTTGTCGCTAGTGATGTCATTGCTGCATCTGCTCCAGGGTGATCTCACAAAGCTAACTGTTGCTTTAGCGTGAGGGGTTTCTTCTTGAACATAAAACTCGGCCGAGGTTTTGTGTGCAGTTAGTTGAGGGCTAGTGTATCAGGGGATCCTGATGGGGCGCACCCTGGGAGCCATGGACGCCTAGAACGGATTACCCTGTTCGCCAGGCAGGCCATGTTAGTTGTCGGCAGCATTGATGTAGAAATGCCCGTTTATTAGGTCGTCGATGTATGCCTCTCTGGGTTCGAACTTGAGTGGACATGCGATGTTGCCGTTTTGATGCTAGGCGTCCTTTCATGGGCGGTGTTGCTTCGGGCCGATACATATATCTGGGATTCAAGGGGGAATTACTTTGGCAGATTTAGTTCATGTTTTGCCGCTTCAATCGGTGAGCGACGAAGCCCAGGAAGCGCTTTCAAAGATTGAATATCTCGAGGGCGATTCTGCAACCAAAGTGAAAGAGTATGACGGTGTTGTGCGGTCATTTTGGGAGGTTAACCAATTGTATGAACAGTTTCGATGGAACTACGGTGAACTGCGGCGCCTGGTTCCGTGCGATCGGTCTGACTTCTTGCCCGACGGCTTTACCAGCGGTGGTTTTGGCGAAAGGACTGTTGTTAACGCCGCCTTTGGTAATTATGTATCCGCAGCCCGTGGTCTTGTCGATAGAATGCAAGCGGTCATGCGGGTTTATGATCGAGGTTCTGAAAAAGAACTATATAAAAAATATTGGAAGTTGCCTTCTGCTTGGTATGACCGAGGTGGCCTCTATGTTTTTATGTATGAGATTCGAAATCCCGTTCAGCATGGTCAAACCGTTGTTTCGCTTGTTAGGGAAAACGGTTTGATTAGGGTCCGATTTGATCTTGACCAAATTGCCGATTTGCGCGACTACAATACCTCGCCAAAGCTGCGCGCTTTTTTAAGCAAGTCAATTTCGATAATGAAAGAACGTGATTCGTCCGGCTGCTCGTACCTTTGCTTCAGGTATACAAACATGAAGTACCAGGAGCTTGTGCTTAAATTATTCTGCCATTTTCTGGATTGTGCTGAGCCTAGAATACGTGCCGTTCGCAGAGATATGAAGAAATTGCTATCGCAGCACGGTAAAGCTGTCGGCAAGTTAGGCGGCATTTCCTTTGTTGCATATCGTGACGGTGATATAACCCATGTTTTTAATGAGGTTGACGTTGATCCAGTTAAGGATTTAAAAGATATACGCCGAAAGGCGCAGAAGCATCTAAAGGATGTTCAAAATGCAGTTACGGCTGAGCGTAGATCAATTCGCTAGAGAAGATCACACTCATGTTTCGAAGTCTTTCTTTCTTAGTCGGCCGAGATATCGATCGAGTTCGTACAAGGCGTCAATGTAGACTTGAGCTGAGTTGCGGATATCGCGCATATCTAGGCAACACCGTTCAAAATGTAGCTTGCCTTTTTCTGTTTGAGTGCGGCGGCAGGTCATTAGCGCGATTTCGTTATCCTCGACACTGTCGGTTTCTTCGAATCCTTTTGGTGTGATGCGATAGATTACTGCGCCCGGATATGAGTCGAGAAGACTTTTCCTTCGCACATCAATACAAATTCGCCCTTCTGGACCAAAGCCGTACCCCTCATGCCTTGTCGAATTTAAGGGGTGTGCAATTACGATTGAGCGAACCGCCTCAAGATAATTACGCGCCTCTGTGAGTTCATTCTGTCTTGAGAACTCGAATTTGGTTCTAATTTCTTCTTTCAAGCAAGTGTAATTAATCTGCCAGTATGCATCTTTAATCCAGGTGGCAAGTGCTACCAGAAATACAGTGTCCTTAATGTTGGGAGTAAATCCGTCTTTGATGGCAGCATTGAAGTCCTGAATGCTGTAGTTGGCCTTAAGAATAAGATCAGACATTAATTCATGGTGATCTGGGTCTTTCCAGGGCCACTTCTTGCGAATGCCGCCTTTGCCTTCGCCCAGATCGTCCGTGTTTTTTAGAGGTTCGATCGATTGCACGTTGTTCCCGTCTACTTGAGTTCCGCTGGGCTCCTCGTCGTTGCACGTTGTTAATTATCATAATGACTCGATGGCAAAGCGAGGGGTTGGGTCACATTTTCTGGTACCGTCAAGTTTCTTTCGCAAATTGATTTAGCCGTCCTCGGCTCCGTCTCCTTCTAGCCCTCCGCTTTTCCCTTCAGCTCGTCCATCTCTTCCGGTTTGGACATGTCCAGGTACCTCCTCTTGCCCCATTCGTGCTCCGCCATGCACTTCAGCCTCGCTGACACCAGCATGAGGGCCGAGTTGCCGTCCGGGAAGGTTCCGACGGCCCTCGTCCTCCTCCTGATCTCGCGGTTGATGCGCTCGATCCCGTTGTTCGTCCTGATTCGGTGCCAGTGCTCCGGCGGGAATTCCGTGTAAGCAAGTGTCTCGGCGAGCCCGCCGCGCACCGTCCTCGCGGCCGCTCCGAGCCGTACCGACTCCAACTCGTCCGCCACCTCCTCGGCCTTCCTGCCGCATGCCTCGCGCGTGGATCGCCTTCAACATGCGCGCCACGGCCTTTCGCCTGGTCACGGAACCCCTCCCGGCACGTTGCGGTAGAGATGCACCGTGCAGCGCTGGCAGCGGGTCCCCCGGGGAACATTTCCTCGAGCGCGCCGAGCATCCCCGTGCACTAGACTCGACCTCCCCGGCCCCGGTGACGAGCTTTCTGGCGTAGTGGCCGCCGCGGTGGGCCTCCCGGCCCGCCGCCCTCTCGTAGCGCCCGGTCCCGACGAGCCCGGACGCCTCCTCGTCGAGCAGCGCGTTGAGCGTCTCCTCGACGGTCTTCCTCACCAGATTCTTTGTGTCCTTGCGCAGCGACTCCTCGTCGACTGATACGATGTTCGCAGACACGGCCCCCTTGGCCAATGATTTGTTGTTTTGCCGCAAGCAATCATATGACGGGACACGGGCCGTGTTTCGCTATACGATTGTCAATTTGCGAAAAAAATCATGCGTCACCATTGCGCTCCTTATGGTTGTCAATCCGTGCTATCAACTTTCTCGGCTTCGCAATGGCAGGCTTCATGGGTGTTCCTTGTCGTGTGTGCTTCGCTTATTTAGTTTCTATGTCCCTGATGACAGATGTCGCTGAAAACTTCAATCAAGTTGGCACTGCGCAGCATCGCGTACGACATCTCGGATTGTTTGTGCGCGGCGTTGTCGCCCGCCTCGATTCCATACGCTACGGCGCCTGGGGCGTGCGTCCGTCGATTTCGAGCACGTGGTAGTGTCGAGAAAGTTGGTGTAGCGTCCGATCCGAAGCGAGTCGGCCCGGCGTCCTGGAGCCTGGAACACGGTTGATATCCTATGCCGCCTCGATCCTGTCCGTAAGCTCGAGGCCCGATTCGATTATCTTCCCGGCTCCGCTTCCAGCCGCGCCCAGTCGACCGTCCCTTCGATCTCGCACGTGAGACCCTCGTCGTAGAGCTCGCTCATCTTTGCCTCCGAAAAGGCACCTCGACTCCTGCCATGCCTCGTCCTGCTCGCTCATGACCGAGCCGGCCAGACGCATCAGCGATGCCGTCGAGGGGAACGCCTGCACCACCCTCGACCTGCACTTTATCTCGCGGTTTGTCTGCTCCTGGACGTTGGTGATGCGCAAGCGCTTCCTGTGCGACAGCGGGAAATCGTGGTATGCCAGGGCGTCCGGCTCGGCCTCCTCGAGGATTGCCACCGCCCTCGGGCAGCACCCTTTCAGCATGTCGCACGCCCGCACGGTACATGGCGGTCACGGTGGCGGCGTCGCGCCTGCGGAACACCTGTGAGACGATCCTGCCCACGCGGCTCCTGAGCTGCCAGGAGCCGGCCTCGCGCATGCAGCCGCGGCAATGGGTGCGGAATCGCGTACTCGTTGTCGCTAGATGGCTTCTACATTAAAGTGATATGTAAACAGGGTTAATCTGTTCTGGATGTAAGGGGATTGCGTGATGAAAACTCAGTTATTGGTTTACAGGCAGCAGAATTGCGGATTCACGGAAACAAATGACCTTACGATTAGGGAATTTAGCAAGGCGGACGCATTCGATGCCTTTGATCTAACAATCATTGACCTGCAAGATAATCATTTATGGAAAAGCGATTTCTCTAACGATAAGCTAATGTACGATCATGCGGACATATCCTCTATCCGGCAAATGATGCTGCAGTCAAATAGTGCTAAATGTATCGTCACGCTCCCACAAAACTACAGGTATTCATATTGCTATGGATATAACCTGGGGACTCATGCGGAGGAATACAAGCACAATAAACCGCTAAAGGATTTTATTAAAGATTTTGCTGACTCTCCGATAGGCGAACTGTTCCCCTTGCCGCTTCGAATTTGTTTTGGAAAATCGAAAACTATCCTATCAAATAAAGAGTTTCATTCAGATTTTTCTTTCAGCACGCCGTTTACTGCTTCTTCTAAGCCACTATTAGTTTCGAACGCTTCTACAGTTACAGCTGTACTGATATCCGAGACCTTCGCAGCTACTACTCTTCAGATTAATAATAATGACGAACTATCGACGGTTGTTGATGGTATTTTTCCAGCTAAAGTGCAGCCTGCTCGTACTCCTGATTGGCTGGACGAAGTTGAATATCATGATGAAGAAGCGCAAAGAGTACGAATTAAAGAGATTAACGAGAAAATGGCTCTCCTCAACGAGGAGAGGAAAGGAATTGAGGAAGTTCTTTCTGATTATCAGAACATTAAGTCGGTCCTTTGCACCAAAGACTTCGACCTCGAAAACAAAGCTCGTCATCTCTTGGCAAAGATTGCCGAGGTTGATGAGGACTTTCAAGACAATAAGGAAGAGGATTTTAGGTTCTCATACGATGACACTCTCTTTTTAATAGAAATAAAAGGTAGCAATGGTGGGTTAAAACGACAGCATGTGTCTAAGACATATGATCATGTCCAAATTAAAGCCGATGCTATGGAAGACGAAGGATGCTCCGGTAAGTTAAAAGGTGTCCTTATATTTGCATCGCAAATTGAAATTAGACCCGGAGAGCGCGATCCGTTCCCTGCTACTCAGATTGCAATTGCTCGTAAAAATGACATTGCAGTTCTTTCGACTGAGACGTTGCTTCGTTGCTATGAAGCCTATATAGAGAAACGTCTGACTTCGGCTTCTTTTAAGGAGACCTTGCGTCAAACGTGTGGGCTTATAGGCATAGATGCGTTTGGGTTAGACGCATCCGATCACTGCTAGCGAATAGTGAGGGTGGCGACTGTGGTGAATTTGGTGTACCGGTCAATCTCAGTGGTCAAAGGCCAAAAGTTAAAAAATCGTACATAATTTATGCACCAAGGCGCCATTAATTGCATGATTCGATTTCTCATAAGCTGTTTAATCAAAGCAAGAATGGGAATAAAGCTTACTGCCCATCGCGAATTGGCGATGGGGTACGCTACTGCCGTCAATATCGCAAACGACGCAATTCCGACGTTCGCAACATTGACACCAGCGTTGCCTGCGGCTAGCTGGATAAGGGCTTCGATGGTCATAAGTACCAATTCCTCGCTTTCGTCTAGTATGCCATAGGCAAGCATTGCTTTAGGTGGCCGCGAAAGCGTTGGCTGCACTTGCTGCGCCTTTAATTAGCCTGTCCGGGGAGGGTTAGCCGCCGCTTGTTGATCCGGACAGGTTGATTTATTTGGGGGTATTTTGGCCGAGTTCGATATCACTCGTATTCCTCGATATAGTTCCAAAAGTTCATATGCCCATTTTGATCATAGGGTTTCTTTTGCCGAAGCTCAGACCAAGATCTTAGATTCAGAGTACGTTTCCCACCACGCGTTCTACCCTTTAATTTCCAACGAGATCATTGCTGTTCGGTATCGTGGAGGTAAGCGAAGCTGCAAGGTTCGCAATATCGCTTATGCCTCTCATTTTGATCACCGCGTCCTCCAGTACTACTCTTATCTGTGGTCGGACTTATATAACAAGAAGGCTATTACCGAAGAGTTTAATGAGGTTGCCGTAGCATACCGCTCTTCCCTTTCATCAGACTGCGCCGTAACTGCTGCCAGCAATATTTCCTCAGCTAAAAAGGCTTTCGATTATATACGCGAGCAAGATTCGGCTTTTGTGCTTACGGGTGATTTCGAGAGCTTCTTCGACAACTTAAATCATGCTCATCTAATGACGTCGTTGCGTTCGTTGTTTCCCAGTGGACGCTTACCGGACGATCACTATCAAGTCATTAAAAATATCCTTCGCTATTCGTGCTGGCCTATTGCTGATTTGGCTGCTCGACATGAATTGCCATGGCCAGCAATCGATCCTACTCGGGAGAAAATGATCAATGAAGCGGCTATCGAACTTCGGTTCAAGTCTATTCGTGAACTTAATACGCTAGATGTTATCTTGCCAAAGTCTGAATTTCTTGCAAACAAGAGCAATATTATTACCAGACCTTGGGTACGGGATGGCTCTGCGCTGGGCATTCCTCAGGGTCTTGCCGCAAGCGGAGTGCTCGCTAACATTTATATGGCCGATATCGATATGAAAGTCAGACTTGCCGTTGAACGAGTTGGCGGCTTGTATCTTCGTTATTGCGATGACTTTATTGTTGCCGTTCCAAAGTCTGGCTTTGATGCACTTGTAGAAGCCATCAATTTAATGGCCGATGTCGATTCCGTTAAACTGCAACCTGAGAAAACCAAGGTGTTCCGGGTTGATGGCAACGGAGTTGCTCAGCTTGATTTTGAAAGCGTTTGCGCGGGTGAGGTTCTTTCGTATTCCGGTGCACATCCGGCGCAGAAAGTCAGTTTCCTGGGGTTTGACTTTGACGGGCGCATTGTAAGACTTCGACAGTCTACGGTTGGAAAGTACCACAAACGTCTCCGTGAGGCGGCCACTGCGATTGCGCGTTCTAATGAGGGAGAGGGGAGACACGCATCAAAAAAGCGCGTCTCCGCTCTATATCAACATTATTCACCACTCGGTATTAAGGGAAGAAGGCTATGCCCCTCGGGTGATGCTGACCCTTCTGCATTTTCTCGCTATGGGAACTTTCTTTCCTACGTAGCGAGAGCCCAAAAGGCGTTTCCAAATGATCCGATTGCCCCCGACGAGGCTAAGATTTATAGGAAGATTAAACGCTTGAGTGCTCGGTAAACGATGGCTTTAGCGCTGGATTATTCATAGCCATAAATACTTAATCGATATCGGCCAATTCCGATCACCGGGTAATAATTGATGTGCCTTCACACCGTCGCGGAACTATGCTTCTGAAACTCGTGCCGAACATCAGAATGATATGACAAGAACGGTAGTGTCGCGAAAGTTGGTGTAATGGACTCCTTGGCCCCTGTGTCCAGGATCCGGAATCTATCGATATCCTAGGCCGACTCCACTCTGTCGGCAAGCTCAAGGCTGGATTCGACCATCTTCCCGGCAGTCTTTTCCAGCTCGGCCCAGTCATGACAGCACGATGCTCCCCTTCGCAGCGCCGCGTCGTGCAACTCGGCCATCTTCCTCTCCGAGAAGTAGCGCGAGGTTGCCATGGAAACGGCCAGGATAACCCCGAAAGCGGCCTGAACGCGCCATGGTGCGCGTATTCTAGGCGAAGGCACGGACCCTTCCGAGCCAGGACGGGCCGCTCGCTCGGCCAACTTTGGCGTACCCTGCTGGAACGGCTTCCGTCAACATCCGTAAAACTACCGCAAAGAGGAGGCCACAGTGATAGATAAGAGGCTTATTGAAGCCGTTCCCGGAGCCGAGAGACTTAAATCCGCAATGATTACCCCAGAATTGTTTGTTAAGGACCTCATGCAAGACTATTCTGGGCGTCCGTTATATACATACGAGGAATGGACGCGCGAGCTCATCAACCACTCTAACGCTTTCAAGGAACTGACCAGAGGTGCGGAGTTTCATGCGCCCGTATCCGAGGCAAATGGGGAGTGTGATGCGGTATCAGACGCGTATCAGTTAGATTTCAAGCTCATCTTCGGAAAATCCATGATGCGCGCCGTAAGTCTCACTTCGTCAAGGCGAGTTTCAGACCGCGGAATAACTTTAGAACAACTTTGCAGAAGTCATGTAAAAGAACAGAGAGGCTTACGCCTGCATGCAATTCTCAGGGATTACAGTCTCGCCAAGCTTGACGAGCTTCTAAAAACTGAGAGTAATAAACAATTGAGCGAAGAAGACCGTGAGGCCCGAGGACTTCTTCGCTCAATCAGTCATTCGAAAAACTTGCTGCTAATTTATCCTTGCCGCTTTGAAGGCATCGACAGACTGCCTGAACTTGAGGAAACCGCCAACGCCGCACTTTACTATGACTTCCGGAACGTGCTCGACGTCCGACGGATACACCATCCCGGCAAGGACACCTTCCTTTCATATTTTTGCGACGACCGCATGGTTGTCACAAGAGCGAGCGGGCACGGCCTATCCAAGTTCGACGATATCATGGTCGCAAAAAGCAGAACATACATGGATATTATGCGTATGCGTGATCCCGGAGAGTATCAAAGGCTGCTCAAACTTGTTTAACCGACCGCAAGGGCTAGTTTTGTGGACATCAACCCAAGATGGGACCTGCCAAGAGGACCGGACGCCGCTGCGCTCGGACTCGTTTTTCTGCATTCAAAAGCAACGCTGAGCTCGACCTCACGGCTTGCGCCTGCTGCTCGGCGGCCTTCTGAGGCTGAACCCCCTCTGCAATGGCTGCCATAGGCATCGTCGCGTTGACCATGGACGTGCACGCGGTCGCACAGAGCGGGTGGTAAAGGGGGCGTTTCATAGCGGAGCCTCTCGGTGTGCAGCCAATAGGGTCCGAAGGCAGTTTCAGGCCGGCACTCCGCACATTTTTTGTTGGGGTTTTACGGGAACCCCAGTCAACATCAGCGACCTTTCTGGGGTATGTTGGTTGATCCGGGGTGCGCAAAACAACAGTTTCAAATATTGTTGCTTCCTGTTCAATTCTGTCTATCTACAATTAATCGCAAGCGTATGACCTGAGGAGATTGTTTACAGGTGGAATCGGTCACTATTCATTGGATTGTCTTTTATGTCTTTATCGGTTTGTCGAGCGTTCAGCTTGTCCGCTTTGCTGGGCCCTTGGCGATCGGAGGGCAATACACCGTCGAAGAACTGTATCCCTCCGATGAGTCGGGCAGGCTGAACGTTGCCTACCGAATTCTCGCTCCAACAATTTGTTGCCAGCTCCCGGTGTTTATTATGGCTGCGATTTGCGATGCGTTTTCAGTTCCAGGTCCTTCGCTGCGATACATGCCTACCCTTTTCTATTGGTTGTTTCTTGGGGTAATCAAGCATGCAAGGGGTAAATTGCGGTACCGGACTCTTCCTTTCTCATTCGAGGCGTTCATGTCTCTTTTGCTGTCCGTCGCATTCGATCACTTTGTTATCGATGGCTATCTCGGAGGCCAGGGGCTAGATGTGCTTGATACTTCGAGTATTGCCTTTGAGTTTGAGCTGGCATTATTTGGTGTTGTGACCTTTTGGATTTCAACCTTTTTTAAGCGTTATCAAATTAAGTTTAGCCGTGTGTACTCAAATGCCGCTCCATCATATGTCGTTCCTTCGGACTCCGTATTTGGTTACTCTTCAATCGATACGGGTGAGGCCAGGCTCTTCTCATACGAGCGCGAATATGGCGATCTCTTACCTCAGCGATTTTCAAGTGATCTTCTGTTGAGAAGTGTTTTCTTTGCAATTATGGCGATTGAGGACGGGAATCGGCCCGAGTTTATCCGAACGATCGAGCGCATGGCAGCTCATTTCCATTTGGCAAAAACCACTGGAATAATGCAGCAGACGAGCGATGCTCCTTTGTCTGATATGGATAGCGTTAAACTCGCAATTCCCTATATTGAGCGCATGTGGGACCAGTTTCTTGTTGAATTCGCCCGTTCTGCCGAAGGGGCAGGGGGAGACGCCCTACGAATCTTCAAGTGTTACTACACCTACGATTACTGTATGTTGTCGCGGACTATCCGCAATCATTTTGCGCCGTTTTACGGGGACTATTGTGGAACGAGATTACTTAATGCTAATCGCGTATTTTGCGATGTTCTTGAATTTGAGGAAAGGCAGCGCTACGGATTGCTTCCAAAGACGGTTTCTGCGACTGGATCGATATGCGCCACTGAGCTTGGATGGCTTTCTGGGGAGTACTGTTATTGGGCCGATTACAATACGGTTGTATCCTGCCTGAATGAAAATGATGGCAATGGCGTTAAACTGGTCAGCAAAAATGATGTGAATAAAACCCAGATAACCGAGACGACCTTAAGGCTTAAGGAGCAAGGTGTTTCCGTTCTTGAGGCCAAGTATGTGCCCGGCGCTTCGGCGACCATCGTGTGCATCGGCGATTCCTCGAAGATTTCGAGTACTGTCGGTAGTGACTGGATGGTTGTTAGCTAGGTGAATCATCTTTGCCTTTCCGCATATTGATTGCGCATTCTCGTGCACGGACGCGAAAATGCTTCGCATTAGTTTCAACGCGAAGAGTATTTGCTACATGATTAACTTTTTTGGATGCGCAATTACTGCGCATCTAGGTTAACATCCAGTTAGTGATGCAGTTGTCGTGGGCTCTACGTGAGGCGATGACAAAGGAGGGTCGTTGTTTGGTTGTTATCGGCAACGGCCCTTTGATTTTAGGAGTTACTTTGGCGATGGAATTTTAGACTTTCGCTCAACTTATCGAACTCCTAGAGAGTCATGGCGTTCTAACTGATGCCGCTGCGCTAGATTGCCTGAGGCGCGAAATGAATATTTGCTCGTCGGAACACTGCTGAATATTGGGTCACCTGTGCGGTTCGAATTTTCAATTGTCGAGCAGCTTTGTCTCCGATGAAGTCTTGCAATTCTAGTAAAATCCAAACATATGTTCTATACTTATGGAAGTAGCTTGTTTGGAGGCGCTAGATGGAAGTCGGAAGAGATGACATTGTAGAAAGCGTTGTACGTTTGATAAATGGGGTGGGGCGTAGCCCATATTTATTCGTCGGCTCGGGCTTTTCCCGTAGATACATGGGTACCGACGATTGGGTTGGTTTGTTAAGGCACCTCTGTTCCCGTCTTTCCGATGATCCCTTTCGGCTTGACTCGTACCTGGCACGTTGTCCAGATGAGTCTGACAATAGCGCATTGCCCTCTGCCGCGACGATGCTTGATAAGGATATGCGCATAGCTGTTCTTGAGGACCCTCGCTTCGCTTCTTTTAGAAACGATCATGTAGAGGACATTCGTCAGCGTAAATCTATTTTAAAGATCATGGCGGCCGAGAGGTTATCCTCGTTCAAACCTGAATATATGACGCATGAGCTTGATATCTTGAGAGAGGTTGGCAGGCGGCGTATCTCTGGAGTTATAACAACCAACTATGACTGTCTCCTGGAGTCGCTATTTCCCGAGTTTAAAGTTTTTGTTGGCCAAGACGATCTCGTCTTTCACAGAACTTTTGAAATGGGTGAAATCTATAAGATCCACGGTTCTATGGATAATCCTGAATCTATGGTTCTTGAGGAGGCAGATTACGCAAAACTCGCCGAAACACAGGATTACTTGGCTGCCAAGTTGTTAACTATTTTTATGGAATACCCAATTATTTTTATCGGTTATTCCCTTAACGACCCTGATATCCAAGCTATCCTCATGTCGATTTCGCGCTGCCTCGGTTCTAACAATCTTGCGTTGCTTAGAAAGCGCTTTATCTTCCTTACTAGGGGAGAAAACGCAACCTCAACTCATTCGTTTACCTTTCCAGGTATTGGCGAGATAAGCATGACCGAGATTAGGACGAACGATTTTGGTGCAGTGTATGAAGCAATTGGACAATCCAAATGCTCCTTCTCGCCCAGGATCATTCGTGAGCTTCGCAGGAGCATCTACGCCTTGGCTGATGAGGGCGATCCGAATGACTCTCTGGTAGTTGAAGCGAGTTTTAGCGACCTCGAGAGACTTCCGGAGGGACAGCATCTTGTGCTGGGTATCGGTGTTGCGAATGCTTCTTTAGGGCACGGGCATATGGTCAAAGCCGAACTTCTATATCGTGATGTTGTGTTTGATGACGAACATGTTGCTCCTAAGCTTGCCGTCGAGGAATACCTTCCTTCGCTGCTTGCTTCTAACTCGGGTGGTTTGCCCATGTATAAGTATTTAAGCGCGTATTCAGGGGAAGTTCTTAATCCAAGGATGCTAAAGGAAATAGATGAGAAGAAGGATTTAGATGCTTTTCTAAACAACAGCCTACGAAAGGCAAAAGGTAGCTATCATCATTCGGGAATTAGACACTCGGTTCAGTCTGTTATAGCTAACGAAGGCTTTGAGGAAGCATTTAAAAAGCTTGTGCTACTTGAAGAAGATGAGATCGATCTAAATAAGTTGCTTGAATATCTGAGGGCGCTCATCACGGACGATCGCAAGATAATCCACGGTAATAGCGAGCTGAAACGGCTTATTAGAATGTATGATTTCCTTAAGTACAAGAAGGCCTTCGACATATCGGCTACTAGTGAGTAATCCCACCTAGCGTCTATGAAGAAGGCCATCTTTGTAAACTATGGCATCTGAGCGTATAGTGCGAACACCACGTGCAAATGCATACTTAATATAACGCTTTCTGCTTGAAATCACAATGGTGTCTGTTTCGACCCGCCAATCAAGGGAAGATAGTGTAGAGTATCTTCCTGCAATACAAAAGCTCTTTGGGAGCTTTAAGGGTGACGCTTTCAAATTGAGAGTGTTGCCCTTTTTTCATGTATGCAATGTGTGACGTACTAGCCAAGCACCATCCCGGCAATGGAATGATCGAGCATGGGCGGCTTCTACTGGTTGACGTGATCGTGGTCAAACAAGTGATATCGATTAGAATTAAATCAATTGCGCTGGAAGCCTTCGGGCGACACCTGAAGAGGGTTGATGCGTCGGTCCTCTTTTTTTGTTTGGATGTAAGATTCGGCCAGGCAAAACAAGGATCTCATTTGGGGAGAACAAATATCCGGCGGTTTTCCGCTTCGGGACGCGCGGTTTAAGGGTGCTTTTCGGAAGTGCGGGGAAAAATCGGAAACCTCCGAGCATAAACCGAATTTCGGCAACAAAACCGCAGGTCGCGGAAGGCTAAAACAGGGGTCTGGTCTGTCGATCTCGGTTTTTCACCGCACTTCCGGAAACGCCCGATGGAAGCATGCGGCAAATTTTGGAACCCTCGAGCACATCGTCCTTTTCATGAAAAGAACCCGCAGGTAGAAGCGTTGCCACTATCCAGTGTGGTTGACGTGTCTAGAATATGCCGCACACTTCCGGATTTTGCATAAGCTCGACTGGTTTGTTTATCGATTGGGGCAGAGGAATCTTGTCTGGACCTCGTTATATGTATTTAAATGGATGAACTTAACCTATAAGTTAAGTTCATCTAGAAATGGGAGGTGCCCTTTGGCAGAAGGATATGATCTTGTCGAATATAGAGACCTCAAGGGTCGACCGTTTTGGGAATTGATGGCTTCTCCCGACAACTCTCAATTCCAGAAAATGTTGTCAGACCCTAAGCGGAAATTAACCGCTCGAACAATGATCGGCCAGAATAGCACGTCAACTTCTGGAATCTGAGCCTTGACTTTTATACTTGGCTTTCGAAACGGAGAACACAATGAATAAAGTAGATTTATCTGATTTTTACGCCGATACAGAAACCAGCGAAACACGCGCTTATGAACACGCGCTAGATATCGAGTTTATTGTTCATCGCGAGATGAAGCGTCTGGGTTTAAGCAAAAGCGATTTGGCAAAGCGTATGGGCGTGAGCCTTCAGTCGCTTTCGAAGCTGTTGAATTCTCAGCCCAATATGACGCTGAAGACGATCGCTAGGTTCGAGCTTGCTTTGGGTATCAATATCGTTCCGCAGGTTATCGCCAGCCATTCCAAAGAGTTGCCGTTTCTTTCATCTGATGATTCTGTGCGAGAGCAATGTGCATCGCCTGCCATTCTTCCTGCAGAGCTGTCAGTAGATTGCGATGTGCCTTTTCAGGGTGAATAGCATTTCCTCGATGAATCTAAGTCGAATGAGTTGCCACTCTCACATCCTCTAAAAAGTTCTTAAAACAGCCTTAAAGGCGCCTTGGCTCGCTTTTACAGCGTACAATACGCATGTTTGACTATGGCAAAAGTAGATTTTTGGGGAGGGGGAACGCCGTGGAAGTGCTGGTTGTTGGCAACACCACATATGTTGACGATGACTTTTGCGCCAAGGCGTCCCCGGGGACCACGTTAAGGTCGTAGCCGCGCAGGACGCGCGCCGCGATGAGTCGTCGCCCAATGCCTCGTGGAAAGAGCTGCTGCAGCACCTGGACCAGGCCTATGAGTTCGAACGCGTGGTCTACCTTTCTACCTACCTTACCCCGTATACCGAGACTTTTGGCGACATCGAACTGCTGCGCTCGGTGTTTCGTGCCTGTATGGGACGCAATGTGCAGCTGCTGTTTATTGCGGGGCCCGCGGGCGCAGAGGGTGCCACTGGCGGTTGTGACGACGACGCCACGGCCGCCAGTGGCGCCCAGACGGGCAAGGGCATTATCGCCCGCGCGGCCAACGACCTGTGCCGTCACTATGCATCGCGCGACGGCATCCAAGCCAAAGTCCTGCGCGTGCCGTATCTGTATACCGCATCGCCGGCATTAACCGACCCATTTTTGGTGCCGCTATTCGAGGCATGCTCGGGCGGGTCGGTCGCGCTTCAGGGTGCGGCAGATGCGCCGTTTCCCCTGCTGTGTGCCGAGGAACTCGCGGTGTTGGTGCATCGTATCTTTGACTGCTGGGATGCCAACTTTGAGATGCTCGACGTTGCAGACGCTTTTGGCCACCCGAGGCCTATGGCGTGATCGTTGACGCTCCGGGTGCGAGCGTGACCTATCACACGCTCAGCATCTAGGCGTTTCGTCGCCCATCGGCGCTATACTGCAGCCGTTGCCCACGATGCGGGGAACACCCGCATCGTGGGTTTTTGCTTATGAAGGGACGGTGCCGTGTGGATGTACAGCAGCTAGAAGAAGCCTGGGCTGCAAGGGCCGGCGCGCGTGAGGCGCGTCTTGCTGCAGCGCCGCATGTGCCGGCGGCGCTGTCTCTGTTGGGGATTGTACGTCCCGGCGATCGCCTGGTTGCGTTTGCCAATGACTTTGCCGATGCGTTTGCGCGCGGCTTTGAGTGCTGCGACGTGGCTATGGTGGGGGAGCCCGCGGCTGCGGCGTTTGCTGCTACGTCCGAGGGCTTTGATGCTTCGTTTGATGCCGAGGGGCCGCACCTGTGGTGGTTCGTCAACTCCATCGGCGGGTTTGGTCTGCGTGTGCCCGATCTGCGTACGCTAGGACGCGCCGCGCGTGAGGCTCATGCGCTGCTCGTGGTGGATAACACCGTGGCTGGTGTCTTTGGGTGCGATCCGTTGCGCTTGGGTGCCGTGCTGTCGCTCGAGGCACTTGATCGCGTATGCGCGGGCGATGCTCCGCACAAGTTGGTTGCCGTATCGGTCGCGCGCTCGCAGCTCAAGCGCCATCGCGTGGATGCCGCTGCCGAGTGCGCGCATGCTCTGCTTAAGGGCTGTGGCTTGGTCAAACTTGATTTGCCTGCTGATGAGGCCGGTGTGCTGGAGTGCGGGCTGGACTCGCTCGATGCCCGCATGCAGGCACATTTCGACCGCGCACGTGCGCTGGCCGAGTACTTGGCTGCCAATGAGATGGTGCACGCCGTGCGCTATCCCGGACTGAGCTCGCATCCCGACCATGCGGTTGCAACTGGAATCCTCGAGCACGGCTTTGGTCCGGCAGTTGAGTTTGACCTTATTGAGCGCAGTGCGGGCGATTTGTTCGATGCTTTGCCGGGGGAGTTTCGTACATCGCCGGCCGGCGGCGCAACGACGCGCCTTTCGGCTCCACGCGGCAAGCAGGGGTGCACCATTCGCCTCTTCGCCGGCACCGACAACCCTCTGCAGGTGGCTGCCACCCTAGACAACGCCCTCCGCAAGTAGCTAATCGGGGTCTGTGCCACGAAAACGGCCTATTTACTACGTTTAAGCCGTAGGGGTCGACCATACCCGCTTATTTTGAAAATCGCCAAGCTGTCTACCAGCGGTTTTATTTTCATAATGCCCGGTATGGTCTAGGGTATTCAACTAAACGTAGTATATGGGCCCATTTTGTGGCGCGAGCCTCAATCCGAGGGCGCGCTGGACAACAATTCAGTCCCAAAAGGACTATCCTGCGTTGATGCTGGCGATGAGGTCGTTGGCTTTGGTGGCGATGACGTTGTTGATGTCGGCCTGCAGCTCCTCGTACGCCGCTATGGCTCGCTCGCCGGCGGGGGTGAGCGATGATCCGCGGGCGCCGTCGCGCTCGATGAGCTTGCAGCCCAGCTGTCCTTCCGCCTCGTTCACAATGCGCCAGGCTTTGGAATACGCCATGCCCATGCTCTTGGCGGCGCGGTTGAGCGAGTGCTCGCGGGCGATGCCCTGCAGCAGCAAGACACAGCCGTGGCCGAACACGCCCGGCAGGTCTTTGTCGCACGCTTGAATGACCAACTTTGCCGTCGTCTTGTACTCCATGTGCTCCACGTCTTCCCGCTAAAGTGTTTGCTGGGCAAACGCAAAGCCTGCGTCAAACCCTCGTGTGCTCTTTCTAAACCATGCATTGTAGCAGTCAAAGTGCGTTAAGATACTTCCCCAGTATTGGGCGCCCAAGGTTGGGCTGGGTCCTACGAGGCCTGCAGCCGACCGGTCGCATGGAAAAAGGAGAAACATGGCTACGTTCTTTCCCGGTGAGTCCCACACGTTTTCGGAGTATCTGCTGGTCCCTGGTTACTCGTCCTCGCAGTGCATCCCCAACAACGTCTCTCTTAAGACGCCGCTAACCCGCTTCAAGCGCGGTGAGAAGCCGGCAATCACCCTGAACATCCCCATGGTTTCCGCCATCATGCAGTCCGTCTCGGGCGTCGACATGGGTGTCGCGCTCGCTACCGAGGGTGGCCTGTCCTTCATTTACGGTTCTCAGACCCCCGAGTCCGAGGCTGCTATGGTCAAGGCCGTTAAGGATCACAAGGCTGGTTTCGTTCAGTCCGATTCCACGCTGACACCCGACATGACCATGGAGCAGGTCATCGAGCTCAAGGAGAAGACCGGCCACTCCACCATGCCGGTCACCGACGACGGCACTCCCAAGGGCAAGCTCCTGGGCATTGTCACCAGCCGTGACTATCGTCCCAGCCGCGATGACCACCAGAAGAAGGTCTCCGAGTTCATGACCCCGCGCGAGCAGCTCATCGTGGGCGACAAGAACATCAGCCTCAAGGTTGCCAACGACGTCATCTGGGACAACAAGCTCAACGCCCTGCCTATCGTCGACGACAACGATCACCTTATGGGCATCGTCTTCCGCAAGGACTACGACAGCCACAAGACCAACCCCAACGAGCTGCTCGATAACGACAAGCGCTATATGGTCGGCGCCGGTATCAACACCCGCGACTATGCCGAGCGCGTGCCGCTGCTCATCGAGGCCGGTGCCGATGTCCTGTGCATCGACTCTTCCGAGGGCTTCAGCGAATGGCAGAAGCGCACCATCGAGTGGATCCGCGCCAATTACGGCGAGGACGTCAAGGTCGGTGCCGGCAACGTCGTCGACGCTGAGGGCTTCCGCTTCCTGGCCGACTGCGGTGCCGACTTCATCAAGGTCGGTATCGGCGGCGGTTCCATCTGCATTACCCGCGAGACCAAGGGCATCGGCCGTGGCCAGGCCACCGCGCTGATTGACGTCTGCCGCGCTCGCGACGAGTACTACGAGGAGACCGGCATCTACGTGCCCGTGTGCTCCGACGGCGGCATCGTCTACGACTACCACATGACGCTCGCCCTTGCCATGGGTGCCGACTTTATGATGCTGGGCCGCTACTTTGCTCGCTTCGATGAGAGCCCGACCGAGCGCGTCAACGTCAACGGCCAGTACATGAAGGAGTACTGGGGCGAGGGTTCTGCGCGTGCCCGCAACTGGCAGCGCTACGACCTGGGCGGCGCCGCGAAGCTCAGCTTCGTCGAGGGCGTCGACTCCTACGTTCCCTACGCCGGCTCCCTCAAGGACGGCGTGGGCGGCACGCTCTACAAGGTCAAGTCCACGATGTGCAACTGCGGTGCCCTCTCGATCCCCGAGCTCCAGGAAAAGGCACGCCTGACCCTGGTCAGCTCCACCTCCATCGTCGAAGGCGGAGCCCACGACGTAGTCGTCAAGGACTCCCAGCAAAGCGTCAGCTACCGCTAAGCGGCTTTCCCAAGCACCGCACCTTGCCGTTCAAACCGTCGCTCGCGTACCAAAGTACGCGTCGCTCCTCTTTCACGGCAATCTGCGGCACTTGGAAAACCCGACCATGCTTGGGCGGGTAACAAATAGCGGTTGATTCACAACCACGTTATTTAGATAAAGCGAGATGCCTGCAAGTCGCAGGCATCTCGCTTGTCGTATTTGCTATTATCAACCAAGTTAACCTTAGGGTCGGGCGGCTTAGCTTTGTTCGCTACAAGTTCCGCACGCAAAGAAGAGCACTTGATGTGCTCTTCGTTTTGCGCAGGACTGTCCGCAGTAGCGAATAAAGCTAAGCCGACCGACCCCATTAAAGATTAAAGGAGCTGATATGTGCGATTGCACAGATCATAAGGATGAGATCCCTGCCTACGACGCGCAGGCCATTGAGTCCCGGTGGATGAAGGCGTGGGACGACGAGAACCTCTTTGCCGTCGACACCGACGCCACCAAGCCCAAGAAGTATGTGCTCGAGATGTTCCCGTATCCGTCGGGCGACCTGCACATGGGCCACGCGCGCAACTACACCATCGGCGACGCCATGGCCCGTCAGGCCCGCATGCGCGGCTACGACGTGCTGCACCCCATCGGCTTTGATGCCTTTGGCCTGCCTGCCGAGAACGCCGCCATTAAGCACAACACGCAGGCTGCCGCCTGGACGTATAAGAACATGGACCAGGCGCTCGCCACGATGAGGCGCATGGGCTTCTCCTACGACCTGGATCGCACCGTTAAGACCTGCAGCCCCGACTACTATCGCTGGGGTCAGTGGATCTTTGAGAAGATGTGGGAAAAGGGCCTGGTCTATCGTAAGAAGAATCCGGTTAACTGGTGCCCCACCTGCAAGACCGTTTTGGCTAACGAGCAGGTGACCGAGGGCAAGTGCTGGCGTTGCGGCACCGAGCCCGAGAAGCGCGATCTTGAGCAGTGGTACTACAAGATTACCGAGTACTCCCAGGAGCTGCTCGATGACCTTGAGAAGCTCCCTGGCTGGCCCGAGCGCGTCAAGCAGATGCAGGCCAATTGGATCGGCCGCTCCGAGGGTGCCGAGGTCGACTTTACCCTGTGCGACGCCGATGGCGAGCCCATCGAGGGCGACGAGGGCAAGATCACCGTCTTCACCACGCGCGCCGACACACTCTTTGGCGTCTCCTTCTTTGTCCTGGCTCCCGAGTACGCCCGTCTGCACGAGCTCGTCGAGGGCACGGAGTACGAGGCGGCCGTCACCAAGATTGTTGAGGACTCCAAGCACATTTCTGACGTCGAGCGTGCCCAGGGCACTCTCGAGAAGCACGGTGCCTTTACTGGCCGCTACGTGGTGAACCCCGTTAACGGCGAAAAGGTCCCCGTGTGGGTTGCCGACTACGTCGTGGCCGACTACGGCACCGGCGCCGTCATGGCCGTTCCCTGCGGCGACCAGCGCGACTTTGA
This sequence comes from Collinsella sp. AM24-1, assembly GCF_003470325.1. Lineage (NCBI taxonomy): Bacteria > Bacillati > Actinomycetota > Coriobacteriia > Coriobacteriales > Coriobacteriaceae > Collinsella > Collinsella sp. AM24-1. The sequence goes on from NZ_QRHM01000005.1 coordinate 53,579, forward strand.
GTTTGCCCGCAAGTATGATCTGCCGATCGTGCCGATCATCCTGGACGACGATGATCGCGCTGCCGTCGAGGCCAGCGGCGAGACCATCGATACCTTCCATGCCGAGACTGTCGACTGGGAATGCGCCCACGCTGCCGAGGGCACGCTGGTCCAGTCGGGCAAGTACACCGGCATGCGCGGCGGTAAGCACTCCGAGGGCGAGTCTGCCATCGTGGCCGACCTCGAGGCCATGGGCTGCGGTCGTCGCAAGGTCGAGTTCCGCCTGCGCGACTGGCTTATCAGCCGCCAGCGCTATTGGGGCAACCCCATCCCGGCCATCCACTGCGAGCACTGCGGCATCGTGCCCGTGCCCGAGGATCAGCTGCCGGTGACGCTGCCCGAGAACCTGGACCTGGGTGCCGGCGAGACACTTGCCGAGTGCAAGGACTTCTACGAGACCACCTGCCCGGTCTGCGGCCGCCCGGCCAAGCGCGAGACCGATACCATGGACACCTTTACCTGCTCCAGCTGGTATTACCTGCGCTATACCGACCCGCACAACACCGAGCTGCCCTTCTCCCGCGAAGCCGCCGACCGTTGGATGCCCGTCGATAACTACATCGGCGGCATCGAGCACGCCATCCTGCACCTGCTCTACAGCCGCTTCTTTACCAAGGCGCTGCGCGACCTGGGCCTGTTGAGCGTGGACGAGCCCTTCACCAACCTGCTGTGCCAGGGCATGGTCAAGGACGAGAACGGCGACACCATGTCCAAGTCCAAGGGCAATGTCGTGCCCCCGAGCTCGGTTATCGAGCCCTACGGTGCCGACACCATGCGTCTGGCGATCCTGTTTATCGCCCCGCCCGAGAAGGACTTCGACTGGGATCCCAAGGCCGTTGAGGGCGCCAACCGCTTCATCAAGCGCGCCTGGCGTATCGTTTGGCAGCTCGTCCAGTCCGGCGACGCCAACGTGGCCTTCGACAAGTCCGCGCTCGACGAGGCGGCGCTCAAGCTCTATCGCGAGCGTCACCGCACCATCGCCAAGTGCACCGAGGACTATGACCGCGGCCAGTTCAACACCGCGATCTCGGCCGTCATGGAGCTCGTCAACGCGGCGAGCGCCTACCTCAACGCAACTGAGGGCGCTTCCCGTGACAAGGCGCTGTGCTACGGCTTGGCTAAGGATATCGTGAGCGTCCTTGCCCCCATCTGCCCGTTCTGGGCCGACGAGCTGTGGCACGAGGCGCTCGGCTGCGAGGGCAATGCCTACACCGCCGCCTGGCCCGAGTTCGACTTGGCCGAGTCCATCGAGGATACGGTGCAGATCGTCGTCCAGGTGCTCGGCAAGGTCCGCGGCCGCATCGACGTGGCCCGCGATGCCTCCAACGAGGAGATGCAGGCTGCCGCCGAGGTCGCCGTCGCCAAGTGGCTTGAGGGCAAGACGGTCGTCAAGGCCATCTGCGTGCCCGGCAAGCTGGTCAACCTGGTGGTCAAGTAAGCGCTGCGCGCTTAGCTGACACATAAAAGACGAGGGGCGATCCGGTTGGGTCGTCCCTCGTCTTGCGTGTGCCCGACCAAGTGCTTGCGGTCAATTGTCCTATTCTTGTGGAGAAGCTGTGCGCACGCTGACCTGCAGATTCGTACTGTGCTTGCACGTTTTCGCAGGTATTGGTATAGTTTGCTTGCAAATGAAGTTGTAATTGAAAGAAGTGGGGTTTCGGCCCCGCTTCTTTTTTGTATGGATGGAGGTGCCGCAATGGTCAAAACTAAGACCGAGCAGGCGATCATCGACGCGCTCGAGGCCGTTGCTCCCCAGCACGATGTCGACATCGTTGACGTCGAGCTCGTGGGTGCCACCAAGGCCCCCTGCGTGCGTGTGCGTATCGAGGGTGCCGAGGGCCAGAGCCTGTCGCTCAATGACGTCACGGCCAACACCAAGTGGGTCGGCGATGTGATTGAGGAGCTCGATCCCATCTCTTCGAGCTATACGCTCGAGGTGTCGAGCCCGGGTATGGCGCGCCCGCTGCGCCGCCCGTGCGACTTTGCCCGCTTTGTGGGCGAGAACTGTGAGCTCACCTCCACCGCCACCGAGGGCCGTCGCAAGTACGCCGGCAAGATTGCCGCTGCGACCGAGACCGACGTGACCCTCGAGCTCGAGAACGGCGAGTCCGTCACCCTCGATTTTTCTGATGTTAAAAAGTGCAAGTTGAAGCCCACCTACGACTTCAAGCCCGCGAAGGAAGGAAAGTAAGATGGCAGCATCCGACATGATGTCCGCCCTGATGGAGCTTTGCCAGGAGAAGCACATCGACCAGCTCTACCTGATCGACCGCCTGGAGCAGTCGCTCGCCAAGAGCTATGCTGAGATCCTGCATCTTGAGTGGGGCGCCAAGGTGACCATCGACCGCACCACCGGCAAGATCTACGTCTACCGCCTGGAGCCGATCGACGATTCCATGGACGAGGAGGGCAACTTCACCGAGTTCGAGGAGATCGACGTCACCCCCAAGAACACGAGCCGCATCGCTGCCCAGCACGCCAAGGCCGAGATCAACGCCATCGTGCGCAACTCCGCCCGAGAGCAGATCTACGAGGAGTTCTCCGGCCGCATCGGTGATCTCATCAGCGGTACCGTGCTGCAGTCCACGCCCGACTTCACGATCGTCAAGATCCGCGAGGGCGTCGAGGCCGAGCTTCCGCACTTCGACCAGCGCCGTTACGAGAACGAGCGCAACGAGCGTCCGATGGGCGAGCGCTACCTGCACAACCAGCACATCAAGGCCGTGATCATCGACGTTCGCGACCCCAACTCCAACCTGCAGCCGGTTCGTGGCGAGCACAGCCGTCCGCCGATTGTCATCTCCCGTACCCACCCCGAGCTCATGCGTCGTCTGTTTGAGCAGGAGGTGCCCGAGATCTATGAGGGCACCGTCCAGATCAAGTCGATCGCCCGCGAGCCCGGCCAGCGCTCCAAGGTCGCCGTCCACTCGCTTGACGACCGTCTGGATCCCGTGGGTGCCTGCGTCGGCCCCAAGGGCAGCCGTGTTCGCGCTGTCGTGGGCGAGCTCCGTGGCGAGCGCGTCGACGTCATCCTGTGGGATGCCGATCCTGCCGTCTACGTCGCCAACGCCCTGTCGCCCGCTAAGGTCACCCGCGTCCTCATCGACGAGGAGAAGGCCTACGCCGGCGTCATCGTCCCCGACGACCAGCTGTCCCTCGCCATCGGCAAGGAGGGCCAGAACGCCCGCCTCGCCGCGCGCCTGACCGGCTGGCACATCGACATCAAGTCCGAGACGCTTGCCGCCGACATCCTCAAGAACGTTCCCGTTCACGAGGAGCCCGCCGCCGACCTGATCGGTGACGAGGAGGACGAGGACGTTCGCCGCTGCGAGTACGTGTCCGAGGACGGCATCCAGTGCCGCAACCAAGCCCGTCCCGGCTCCCGTTTCTGCGGTGTCCACGACACCGACGCCTTCGATGATGCGGAGGACCTGATCTAGCGCGCGGTCGCGCCGGGCGGGTCCCGGCGCGTCTCCCACGCTCGTTCAGTCTCTAGGCACCCAAGGTGCCAGAAAGGGTAGGTGAAGTCATATGGCAAAAGTCCGTGTGTCCACCCTGGCCAAAGAGTTCGGCATGACCTCCAAGGAACTGATGGGTCATCTCGCCGATATGAAGATTCCCGCTAAGTCCGCTTCCTCCACCTTGGAGGACGCCTATGTCGCCATGGTCCGCAAGCAGCTCGCCTCGGTGATCGAGGCCCGCGCTCAGGAAGTCGAGGCCGCCAAGCAGGCCGAGGAGCAGGCAGCTGCCGCCGAGGAGGCCGCACGCGCCGCCGAGGCCGAGCGTGAGCGCATCGCCGCCGAGAAGGCACGCGAGGAGGAGCGCCGCCAGTTTGCCGCAGCCCAGGCTGCCGAGGAGGCCGCCCGCGCCGAGGCCGAGGCCAAGAAGAAGGCCGAGCAGGAGCGCCTTGCTCGCGAGAAGGAGGAGGCTGCCCGCGAGGCCCAGCGCCGCGCCGTTCCCGCTTCCGACTCCGGTTCGCGCTTCCGTTCGCTGCTCGACCAGATTGCCGCACAGGAGACCGTGCTCAAGGAGAAGAAGGACGCCGAGGACAAGGCCAAGGCCGAGCGCGCCGCCGAGCGCGGTAACCGTCGTGGCGGTAACAACGACCGCCGCGGTGGCCGTCGTAACGATCGCAATGCCTCCGACAACAATTCCGAGCGCAACGCCTCCGAGAGCCGTCCGCACAGCCATCGCACCAACGCCAGCAACAACGTTGCTGCCGGCATGGACTTCCCCAACCCCGACAAGCAGGGCAAGGGCAAGAAGCGCAAGGGCGGTCACAACAACGAAGAGGACCACTACAGCCGCATGGCTCGCGAGGCCGAGGAGTACAGCCGCGAGAAGGTACTCGAGGAGGCTCGTGCCGCCGTCGAGGAGGCCTCTCGCGAGTCCACCGGTCGCCGCAAGAAGCGCAAGGAGAAGCGCGAGCGCGAAGCTGCCAAGGCTCAGGAGGAGCGCAAGATAGAGGAGGCGCTGGCCCAGGGCGTGAACCCCGAGGAGCTCGATGCCATCAAGGTCTCCCAGGGCGTTACGGTCCAGGAGCTCGCCGAGGCGCTCGACGTTCCGGCCAACGATATCATCAAGCGCCTGTTCCTGCTGGGTACGCCGCTCACCATGACGCAGTCCATGTCCGACGACCTCGTCGAGCTCGTTGCCGACGACCTGGGTCGTCAGATCAAGATCATCACCCCCGAGGAGGAGAACACCTTCTCGTTCTACGACGATCCCGCAGACCTTAAGCCGCGCGCACCGGTCGTCACCGTCATGGGCCACGTCGACCACGGTAAGACGTCGCTGCTCGACGCCATCCGTCACACCGGCGTCGCTGCCGGCGAGGCGGGCGGCATTACCCAGGCCATCGGCGCTTCGCAGGTCATGATCAACGACCGCAAGATCACCTTCATCGATACCCCGGGCCACGCCACCTTTACGGCCATGCGTGCCCGTGGTGCCAAGGTGACCGACATCGTCATTCTGATCGTGGCCGCCGACGACGGCGTCATGCCCCAGACCATCGAGTCGATCAATCACGCCAAGGCCGCCGGTGTACCCATCGTCGTCGCCGTCAATAAGATCGATAAGCCGGGCGCCAACCCCGACCGCGTGCGCCAGGAGCTCACCGAGTACGGCATCATCCCCGAGGAGTGGGGCGGACAGAACATGTTCGTCAACATCTCGGCCAAGCAGAAGATCGGTATCGACGACCTGCTCGAGACCGTGCTGCTCCAGGCCGACGTGCTCGAGCTCAAGGCCAACCCCGACACTTTTGCCTCTGGTAACGTCCTCGAGGCTAAGCTCGACAAGGGCCGCGGTTCGGTTGCCACGGTGCTCGTGACCCGCGGTACCCTGCACGTGGGCGATACGCTGGTCGCCGGCCTTACCTACGGTCGCGTCCGCGCCATGCTCGATCCCAAGGGCAACGCCGTCACCGAGGCCGGTCCTTCCGACGCCGTCGAGATTCTGGGTCTGCAGTCCGTGCCCAACGCCGGCGACGAGTTCCGCGTTTTCGAGGACGAGCGCGAGGCTCGCGCCCTGGCCGATGAGCGTTCACTCAAGGCCCGTATCGAGGAGCAGAGCCGCGTGAAGCACGTCACGCTCGAGAACCTCTTCGAGACCATTGCCGACGCCGAGGTCAAGGAGCTCAACCTGATCATCAAGGCCGACGTCCAAGGCTCTATCGAGGCTCTTCAGGACTCGCTCGACAAGATGGATCAGTCCGAGGTCCGCATCAACACGATCCACTCCGCCGTTGGCGCCATCAACGAGACCGACGTCGTCCTGGCCGACGCTTCCAACGCCATCATCATCGGCTTTGGTGTCCGTCCCGACGGCAAGGCCCGCTCCGCTGCCGAGCGCGAGGGCGTCGAGATCCGTTGCTACGACGTCATCTACAAGTGCCTTGAGGAGCTCGACGCTGCCCGTATCGGCATGCTCAAGCCCACCGAGGTCGAGGTCTCCACGGGTACCGCGACTGTCCTGGACACCTTCAAGGTCCCCAAAGTCGGTATCGCCGCCGGTGTCCGCGTCGAAGAGGGCGAGATCGCCGCGACCGATTCCGTGCGTCTGGTGCGCGACGGTATTGTGGTCTTCAACGGCAAGATCGCCTCGATGCGCCACTACAAGGATGAGGCCAAGAGCCTCAAGAGTGGTTCCGAGGGCGGCATTGGCCTGGAGAACTTCCAGGACATCAAGCCCGGCGACCAGATCGAGGGTTACCGCATCGACCAGGTTGCCCGTACCGAGTAGGGGGTAGCGCTATGAAGCAAACGCAGGCAACCCGCCGTCTGGGCGAGCAGCTTCGCGAGAAGCTTGGTTATATCCTGCTCTTTGAGGTTTCCGATCCGCGTCTCGACCTGGTTACTTTGACCGCGGTCGAGGTCGCGGTGGACCGTTCGTTCGCGCGTGTGTACGTGTCGTGCGATGCGAGCCGCTACGACGAGGTCATGGAGGCGCTCGCAAGCGCCAAGGGCCGTATTCGCAGCCTGTTGGCTCGCTCGCTCGATTGGCGTGTTACGCCCGAGCTCGATTTTCGTATCGATCGTTCGACCGATGAGGCCGAACGCATCACGCGTGCGCTGGAAAACGTTCCCGCCACGCTTGCGATCGAAAAGGACGAGGACGGCTACCCGATAGCGGATGCCGCCCAGGAGGCAGCTTTAGATGACTAATTCCGCCGACCTCGCCTCGTGCGAGTCTGCAGATATTCAGCGACGCATCCTCGAGCTCATCGAGGGTGCGTCCTCCATTGCAATTTCGGGACATACTTCCCCCGATGGCGATGCCTTGGGCTCCGTATTGGGTCTGGGCCTTTCGCTCATGAAGTTTTTCCCCAACAAGGACATTGCGCTGCTGCTGGCAGACGATGACCCGGTTCCGCGCATCTACCGCTTTATGGAAGGCTCCGATCGCCTGGTGCCGGCATCTGCGTACACCGGCAATCCGGACCTGTTTATCTCGGTGGATGTGCCGGTCGTCGAGCGCCTCAATAATTCCGCCGAGGTGCTTCGCCGCTCCAAGCATGTGGTGTGCTTCGATCACCATCCGGCGCGCGGGGAGTTTGCCGAACTGAGCCTGAGGCGTGTCGATGCCGCGGCCTGCGCCATGATCATCGACCGTTTCTTGGACAATTGCGGCATTGTCGCACGTGATGGCGTTGCGACCTGCCTGCTGTGCGGCTTGGTTACCGATACCGGTCGTTTTCAGTACCAAAACGCCGATGCTGCCGCCTTCCATGCGGCCTCGCGTCTGGTTGCCCACGGTGCCGATCCAGCGCGCGTTGCACTCGAGGTCTACCAGAGCATGCGTGTTGAGTTTTTGCACCTCAAATCCATCGTTATGGGCCGCATTAAGACGGTGGCCCACGGGCGCGTCGCGTATAGTTACGCGTACCAGAGTGACCTTGAGGCTTGCGGTGTCACCTCGGATGAGTGCGACGGCCTGGTTGACGTGGTGCGCTCGGTGATGGGCGTGGAGGTCTGCCTGTTCCTGAAGGGCATTGAGGGCGATACTAAGGTGCGCGGCAACCTGCGCTCCAAGGGCGACCTCAACGTATCCGAGATCGCTGCTGCTTTTGGCGGTGGCGGACATCCCGCTGCCGCCGGTTTTTCCAACAACGGAACGATTCTCGAGACGCTTACCGTGGCACTTCCCATGCTGGCCGAGCTGGTGGGGGAGGATCCCGCTTCGGTGACCGTCGAGCTTTAACTTTTTGGATGGTACATGGCTCGTCGTACGCCTTCTCAATTGAATATGCTGCTCGCTGTCGATAAGCCGGTGGGCTGCACGTCCCACGATGTGGTCTCGCAATGCCGGCGCGCCCTCCATGAGCGGCGCGTCGGCCATGCCGGCACGCTCGACCCCATGGCATCGGGTGTCATGGTGGTGGGTGTGGGCCAGGCCACCCGTCTGCTGGGCATGCTCACGCTCGATACCAAAAGCTACGTCGCCGATATCTCGTTTGGCGCCGAGACCAATACCGATGATGCGGAGGGCGAGGCGGTCCGCACGGTGGCTGTTGCCAACGAGCTCCGCGATCCTGCCTATGCCCGTGAGCGCTTGGCCGCCATGATGGGTCCGCAGATGCAGGTGCCGCCGGCGTTTTCGGCTATCTCGGTCAATGGCGTTCGCGCTTATAAGTCTGCTCGTGAGGGCAACGCGGTGGACCTACCTCCGCGCCCCGTCGAGGTCTATGCCGCCGACCTGATCGCCGTTGGCGGCGAAGGTGATACGTGTGTGTGGACCGTGGCGTTCTCGGTGAGCAAGGGTACCTATATCCGTGCGCTCGCTCGCGACTTGGGCCGCGCCTGCGAGAGCGCCGCGCACATTTCCGCGCTGCGCCGCACGGCCTCCGGTGTTGTTTCCATTGGCGCCTGTCATGCGGTCGAGGAGCTTTCTCCCGAGTCCGCGGCTGGCTTTGCCCTGAACCCCATTGCGGCTCTGGGCGCCACGCGTGTTGACTTGCCGGGCAATCTTGCCGACGACCTGCTCTGCGGCCGACGCATTCCCGTTGAGCGTGTGCTTGCCGATTTTGATGCATCGAAGGCGCCGTTTGCGCTGGTGCTCGATGGGGGACTCAAGGCGCTCGCCCGCATCGAAAGTGGCCGCTTTGTCATGGAGCACGTGTTTCCGCAGGCAATCGGCGGTGTTCGATGATGTTGTCCGCTCGCGAGCTCGCGCGTATCTTTTTCGCGGGCGAGTCGGACGAGGCTCGTATCGTTGCTGCCGATGCTTTTGATGAGTGCGAGCACTTGGGTGCTGCCTCCATCGCCATCGGCGTGTTCGATGGTGTGCACCGTGGACACCAGGAGCTTATTGCGGCGCTCGTCCGTGATGCCCGCGCCCATGGCTGCAAGGCGGTCGTAGTTACCTTCGATCCCGACCCGGACGTTGTCGTGAGCCCTTCACCCGCTCAAAAATTGATGACGACGGCCGACCGTCTGCATGCCCTGGCTCAAACCGGGGTCGATGCAGTGGTGGCCGTTCCCTTTACGCCAGAGGTTGCGGCACTCGACCATGTTGGTTTTCTTGCACTGTTGTCGCGCGTGGTCGACATTCGTTCGATTCGCGTTGGCAGCGACTTTAGGCTGGGTCGCGGCGGTGCTTCTGGTGTTGCCGAGATGCGCGCCTGGGGTTCCGAGCGCGGCGCTGACGTGTATGGTCACGACCTGCTTTGCGAGGGCGGTGAGGCCATTTGCGCCACCCGCATTCGTCACGAGCTGGGACAGGGCCATGTGGAGCTTGCTGCTGAGTTACTCGGCCGCCCGTATATGGTGCGTGGCGGTGTTATTCGCGGCCGTCACGAGGGCTCTGGCATGGGCTTTCCCACGGCAAACCTTCTGGTTCCCGGCGGCATTCAGGTGCCTGCCGACGGCGTGTATGAGGGTCTGGTGCTGGTCGATGACACCGTGTGGCCCGCTGCTGTCAACGTCGGCCTGCCGCCAACGTATGCCGACGATGCGGCATCTGCGCATCTCGAAGCCAATTTAATTGGGTATACAGGCGACCTGTACGGCGCTTCCGTTTCGCTGGCGTTTACGCGCTGGCTGCGTCCGTCACGCGTGTTCGATTCCCTGGACGAGTTGATCGCGACCGTCGAGGGAAATATCGATGATATCCGTCACAACTTGGGTGAGCAGGGGGTGAGTATCCGTGATTAGCGATGAGGAAAAAGATCAGGTCCGCGCTGCGTCCGATCTGGTAGCCATCGTGCAGGAAACGATTGAGCTCAAGCCCCGCGGCCATGAGTTTTGGGGCTGCTGCCCCTTTCATGGCGAAAAGACTCCGTCCTTCCACATTATCCCCGCCACGCAGGTGTGGCATTGCTTTGGCTGCGGCGAAGGCGGCGACGTCTTCACTTATATCATGAAGCGCGAGAACCTGAGCTTTCCCGAGTCAATCCGTTATTTGGCCGATCGCGCGGGTATTGAGTTGCACGACACTGGAGATCGCCGTGAGCGCGGTACCAAGCGTGCCCGCATCTACGATCTGTGCGCCGAGACCGCCCAGTTCTACCACACCATGCTTATGCGCGGTAAGGATGGCCGTCCACGCGAGTACTTTGCCAGCCGCGGCATGGGTGGCGACGTCTGCCGCCGCTACTGCCTGGGTTTTGCACCGGGCCGCAACGCGCTGGTGTCGCACCTGTCCCAGGCGGGTTTTACCCCGCAGGAGATGATCGACGCCAACGTTGCCGTGAGCCGCGGGCGCGGGCAGCTTGCCGACCGCTTCTACGACCGCGTGATGTTTCCCATCTTTGATGAGCAGGGTCACAACATCGCCTTTGGCGGTCGCATCATGGGTGACGGCCAACCCAAGTACCTCAACACCGCCGAGACGAGCGTCTTCCATAAAAAGCGAAACCTCTACGGCTTTAATTGGGCCAAGGAGTTTATCGTCGCTCAGGATACCGCCATCGTGGTAGAGGGCTATACCGACTGCATCGCCTGTTGGGAGGCGGGGATTAAAAACGTTGTCGCTACGCTGGGCACCGCGCTCACGGAGCATCACGTCAAGACGCTCACCCGCTTTGCCAAGCGCATCGTGTATATGTTTGACGGCGATGCCGCGGGCCAGAAGGCCGCCCGTCGCGCGATTCAGTTTATCGAGCAGGATTCGATGGACCTGCGCTGCGTGGTGCTGCCCGACGGCAACGATCCCATGGAGTTCATCACGGCGCATGGTGGACAGGAGCTGCAGGCGCGCATCGACGCTGCCGAGCCCCTCATGGACTTTGTCTACCGTTCGCTGCAGGAGTCGAGCGACATCACCACGCCGGGCGGTCGCGCCAAGGCGCTGGAAGATGCACTGACGCTTATCTATCCGCTGCGCGATAGCTATATGATCGATACGTACTTTATCCAGATTGCCGATCTGCTGGGTTTGGATCTGGAGACAGTGCGTGCGAGCTCGGGCCGCGTGTTTCGCGATGTCGCCAAGCGCGAAGATGCGGAGCGTCGCCGTGAGCAGAACTATGAGCGCCAGCGGGCACAGGCTGAGCGGTCCGGCGGGACGGGCAGTCGGGCGTCGAGTTCTCGCGATGCCGGTCGTGGCGCTTGGGCATCGGGCGCTACGCCGGCGGTAGCGGCGCCGGCCGAGGAAGAGCCGTACGACTATGTCCCGCTCGATGCCTACGGTGCCGCGCCCGTGGAGGCCGCCGACGACCTGCCGCCGATCGATGTGCCTGATGGTATGGGTGCTGTGCCTGTGGCTGACGGTTCGGGCGCACCGGCTGCCATGGCGCCGATGGTTCTTACTGATCTTGAGCGCAAGTCCTTGGCAGGGGAGCGCGAGCTGTTGACGATGCTTACGAGCTACCCCGACCTGTTCCGCACGTATGCCGACCGCATCTGCTCCATCGAGTGGGTTGACCCACGTCACGAGTCTATCGCATGGGCCGTGCTGGCAACGCCGCCGGGAACCGATCCGGCAGCCTGCATGGATGCGGCGCGCTCGGTGTGTCCCGAGGCGGCAACGCTTGTGAGTGCCGGGCGCATCTCGGCGACGAGCAAGCACCCCACCGAGACGAATATCGTTTTTATGCTCGATACGCTCGAGCTCTACACCATCAAGCGGCGCATGCGTGCCGCACAGGCCAAGCTGCGCCAGGACCGTTCGCTCGACGATGAGGCCCGTCGCGCGCTGACCGTGCAGGCCGCGCAGGATTCGCAGCGTCAACGCGAGCTGCAAAAGTCGATCGGCGGCGTGGCGGACCCGTTCCGTTTGATTGGTCTGGAGGCCGCAGGCACCGAACAGGCCTAGATGTTGTGGTCAACCAGCGTATTCTCGCCTATATCCAGTCCTCTTTTTGGGTATAGACGTCTATGTGTGTGCTAAAGTATTGAGTCCTGTGGACTATGAAGGGAGAATCTGTGCCAAAAAAGACTGAGAGCACGGGTACTGGGCTGGAATCCTACGTTGCAAAGCTCATGGGCAACGGCTCAAACAGGACTTCGGTAACCGAGGACGAGATTCAGGTCGCCCTGAAGGATATCGATGTTTCTGACGAGCAGCTCACCGCGGTGTATTCCGCGCTGCGCAACAGCGGCATCCAGATTATCTCCGCGAGCGGTAACGACGACGCCCCCATGGACGTCGACGATGACGATACCGATACCGATACCGACGATTTCGATGACGACGACGAGCACGATTCCGGCTCGCTCGACGATCATGAGCTCAAGATGGCCCGTCAGGCCGACGCCGAGATGGGTTCTTCCAAGAGCAAGAAGAAGCGCACCGTGCGCACGTCCCGTTCACGCTCGCGCGTGCGTGGCATCGATGCCTCCACGGTGATGCTGACCGGCGATCCGGTTCGTATGTACCTCAAGGAGATCGGCAAGGTCGACCTGCTAACCGCCTCCGAAGAGGTCGATCTGGCCATGAAGATCGAGGCCGGTCTCGAGGCCACCGAGAAGCTCGAGGCTGCCGATGCCGGTGAGCTCGAGCTCACGCGTGCCGAGATGCGTCGTCTCACGCGCATTGAGAACGTGGGCCTCGAAGCCAAGCAGGCACTCATCAGCGCCAACCTGCGTCTGGTAGTCTCCATCGCCAAGCGCTACGTCGGCCGCGGTATGCTGTTCCTGGACCTGATCCAGGAGGGCAACCTCGGTCTGATCCGCGCCGTCGAGAAGTTCGACTACCAGAAGGGCTTCAAGTTCTCCACGTATGCCACGTGGTGGATCCGTCAGGCCATCACGCGCGCTATCGCCGACCAGGCCCGTACCATCCGTATTCCCGTGCACATGGTCGAGACCATCAACAAGCTTGTCCGCGTGCAGCGCCAGCTCCTTCAGGACCTGGGCCGCGACCCGACCCCCGAGGAGATCGGTGCCGAGATGGACATGAGCGCCGACCGTGTCCGCGAGATCCAGAAGATCTCGCAGGAGCCCGTGTCGCTCGAGACCCCCATCGGCGAGGAAGAGGATTCCCAGCTGGGCGACTTCATCGAGGACTCCCAGGCCATCGTTCCGCCCGATGCCGCCAGCTTCTCCATGCTTCAGGAGCAGCTCACCCAGGTGCTCGACTCGCTTGCCGATCGCGAGCGCAAGGTTATCGAGCTACGCTTTGGCCTTGTCGACGGGCATCCCCGCACGCTCGAGGAAGTCGGCCGCGAGTTTGGCGTCACGCGCGAGCGCATCCGCCAGATCGAGTCCAAGACCCTGGCCAAGCTCCGTCACCCGAGCCGTTCGAGCAAGCTCAAGGACTACATCGAGTCTTAGTAGTTACGGCGTTTTACCAAACGCCGTAACTGGCCGACGCTGCGCGGACACCAGAGCGACAACTTGTCATTCAAAGAGGACGGCATGACCAGAAGGTCTATGCCGTCCTCTTTTCATGCCAATTTGTTCGCGCTGGTGCCCGCTCGCTGGCATTCTCAAAACATCGGCGTTTCTGTTGCCGGTGCCGGCAGTTAGGCCGTCCCCAAGGGATCAAGGCGAGAAAATTTCTTAAAAAAGTTCTTGCCCTTCGCTCAATCGTCCGTATAATAAACTTCGTTGCTTGAGAGCACGCACCTATTCCTCGGTAGCTCAATGGTAGAGCACGCGGCTGTTAACCGCGCTGTTGTAGGTTCGAGTCCTACCCGGGGAGCCAGAATTTCTCAGCCCATTTCGTAGGGCTTTTAAATTCCTCGGTAGCTCAATGGTAGAGCACGCGGCTGTTAACCGCGCTGTTGTAGGTTCGAGTCCTACCCGGGGAGCCAGGTTGTAAAACCCGTCGCTTATGCGGCGGGTTTTTTCATGCCGCGATCGCTTG
>NZ_QRHM01000005.1:67379-124536 GCF_003470325.1 Collinsella sp. AM24-1
GTTGTAAAACCCGTCGCTTATGCGGCGGGTTTTTTCATGCCGCGATCGCTTGTGGCGAACGTTACCGTATCAACATTTCGTGTCGAGGATGTAATCGTGAACCCCGCCGCCTTAACATGGCGCGGTCGTTGTAAAATGTTGGAATGATTGCTCCCACGACATGGTGCCGCGAGCACCAGAAAAGGAGATTCTTGTGTCTGAGACCATTAACGGCAGCCTGAGCGTCTCGAACGACGTTATTGCCGATATTGCCGGTTATGCCGCGATGACGTGCTACGGCGTCGTCGGTATGGCCGAACAGCTCCAGGGCGCCGAGAGCGTGCGCCTGCTTGCCGGCCAGCGCCTTCGCAAGGGCGTGCTTGTTTCCGCCGACGAGAACGGCCTTACGGTCGATCTTCACGTCGTGCTCGAGAACGGCGTCAATATGAAGTCCGTCTGCCACAATCTTTCGAGCTCCGTTGCCTTCACCCTGCAGGAGATCGCACAGATCGATCCCGCCAGCCTTAAGATCGGCATTCACATCGACGCGCTCAAGAGCCGTCTGAACTAGCATCCGAAAACGGAGATTCAAATACCCATGATTGCAAAGACCATTCGCACCTGTTTTCCGATCGCTGCGGCTGCCGTTTCCGACAAGGCCGAGGAGATCAACAAGCTCAACGTCTTCCCCGTACCCGACGGCGACACCGGCACCAACATGTCGCTCACGCTCGCTTCGGTGACTAAGGAGCTTTCCGCCCTTCCCGCCGACGCCGACATGGAGGCCATTGCCGGAGCCATCACCCACGGCTCCCTGATGGGCGCCCGCGGCAACTCCGGCGTCATCACCTCGCAGATTCTGCGTGGTGTGGCCGAGGGCCTCGTCTCTGCCGATGAGGCCATTACGTCCGCCAATATCGCCTTCGCCTTCCGTCGTGCCGTCAAGGTCGCCTTCCAGGCCGTTCGTAAGCCCATCGAGGGCACGATCCTTACGGTGCTGCGTGACGTCTCGACCAAGGCAGACGAATGCGAGAAGAAGAAGTTCTCGGCCGAGGATGCGCTCGACGCCATCGTCGTCGAGGCCTACCAGTCCGTCGCCCGCACGCCCGACCTGCTGCCCGTTCTGAAGGAGAACGGCGTGGTCGACTCCGGTGCCTTTGGCTTTGCCATCTTCCTGGAGAACTTTGTTGCCGCCGCGCTTGGCCGCAGCACCGTGGTCGAGGATTTCTCCGCCACGTTCGATTCCGCTGGCTCTGCCCGCGACGCGGCCCTCGATCGCGTCGAGATCGAGGCCAACGACGATTGGGAGGGTTCGGAGTTCCGCTACTGCAACGAGTTCCTCTTTAAGGCCGACGCCCCGTTTGACGAGGACGAGTGCCTTAAGTTCCTGGGCTCCATGGGTGACTGCGAGCTGCTCGTGGGTGCTTACCCCGACTACAAGATCCACGTGCACTCCAACACCCCGAACTTGGTGCTTGAGCACATGCTGCAGCTTGGTCAGATCTACGAGGTCTTTATCCACAACATGGAGATGGAGGCCCACGACCGTACCGCTAAGATCCACGAGGACCAGGAGAAGGCCGCCGAGCCCGCGAAGGCCCTGGGCTTTGTCGCCGTTGCCGCCGGTTCCGGCGAGGCCGACATCCTCAAGTCCCTCGGCGTCGATGTTATCGTGTCGGGCGGTCAAACCATGAATCCCTCGACCGCCGACCTGCTGGGCGCCGTCGACCAGGTCAACGCGACCTCGGTCATCATCCTGCCCAACAACGGCAACATCCGCATGGCTGCCGAGGCCGCTGCTTCCGCCTGCACCGACAAGAAGGTCGCCGTCGTTCCCACCAAGACCGTTCCGCAGGCCTTCTCCGCGCTGTTCGCGGTCCTGCCCGATTCTGAGCTCGAGGACGCCGTTGCCGCCATGGTCGACGCCATCAGCGAGGTCCGCGATGGCGAGGTCACCCGCGCCGTGCGCGACTCCAGCGCCTCCGACGGCTCGCCGATTCACTCCGGTGACGTCATGGGTATCATTGCCGGTTCCATCGACGTGGTCGGCTCCGATGTGAAGCAGGTCACGCTCGACTGCATCAACCTCATGCAGGAGGAAGAGGAGGGCGACGCGCTGACGATTTTGGCCGGCGAGGAGCTGTCCGATGAGGCCTTCCAGGAGATCGTCGACGCCATCGAGGAGGCTCAGCCCGATCTGGAGATCGACGCCCATCGTGGCGAGCAGCCGCTCTATCCCGTGATCTTCTCGATCGAGTAGGCTCTGCCTATGTCCGAGCTGTGCTCCGTGCCGCGCGTCTCGGAGCGTTTTGCCCAGAGCAATGCGCTCGATGAGGATATCGCGCGACTCAAATATGTTTCGGGTAAACGTGAGGAGGCCCTTCGCCGTCTGGGAATTCGGACGGTGGGGGACCTCCTTCTCCATATTCCTCATCGCTACCTGGACTTCACTCGCTCGTGGTCCATCGAGATGGCGCCCATCGGTACCGTGTGTACCATCATCGCCACGGTCGATCGTATTGTCCAAAAGCAGCCCCGTCCGCGTATGCAGGTGACTGAGGTCTCGCTCGTGGACGAGACGGGCGTGCTGCAGGTTGCCTTTTTCCGTCAGCCTTGGATTGCCCAACAGCTTAAGCAGGGCGACCGCCTGGCCGTGATGGGCAAGGTCGAGTTTGCCTACGGTTTTAAGCAGATGGCCTCGCCCCACTTTGAAAAGCTCGAGGACGGGCGCGCCGCCGGCACCATTTTGCCGGTTCACTACGTAAGTGACGGCGTGAGTCAGGCATGGATGCGCCGTATCGTGAGCGGTGCGCTCGAAGTGGCTGCTAATCCGTTCGATCCCATTCCCGCGCCGCTGCGCGCAAAGCGGAAGCTCATGAGCAATGCCCGTGCGCTGCGCTCGATCCACTTTCCCTCGAGCATGGCCGAGCGCGACATCGCACGCCGGCGTCTTGCGTACGAGGAGTGTCTCTGCTTGCAGCTCGCACTGCGTCTGCGCAACGATGGCGGTATGGTCGACGTGGTGCCTTATGCGCATGCCGCGGGAGGGCACCTGGCGGCGCTCAAGGAGGCCCTGCCGTTTTCGCTGAGCGACGAGCAGGAGGCCGCGTTCCAAGACATCCTGCACGACATGTGCGATGGCGGGCGCGTGATGAACCGCCTACTGCTGGGCGACGTCGGTACCGGCAAGACGGCCGTCGCCGCTTGCGCGCTGGCCGTCGCGGCCGATTCGGGTACTCAGTCCTGCGTTATGGCGCCTACGGGCGTGCTGGCGCGCCAATATGCCGATAAGACCGGCCCCTTGCTCTCGCAGGCTGGCATGTCCTGGGCGCTCCTGACGGGTGCCACGCCGGCGGCCGAGCGCGAGCAGATCCATGCGCAGCTGGAATCGGGCGAGCTTGACGTGCTCTTTGGCACCCATGCGGTGCTTTCGGATAACGTTGCGTTCAAGCATCTGTCGCTTGTCGTCATCGACGAGCAGCACCGGTTTGGCGTCGGCCAACGCAACGCCCTACGCGCGAAGGGCCCCGGTGCGGACCTGCTCGTTATGACGGCCACGCCTATCCCGCGCACGTTGGCGCTCTCGGTCTATGGCGACCTGGATACGAGCATCATCCGCCATCGTCCAATTCCGGGTGCCGGCGTGACGACGCGCGTCCTCACCGAGTCGAGTCGCGACCTGGCCTATGGCGCCATCCGTGAGGCGCATGAAAAGGGTCAGCAGGCCTACGTGATTTGCCCGCTCGTGGAGCCGAGTGACTCGGCCGATGAGCTGGAAGACGTGCCCGGTATTGCCCGCGACGATGAGGGCCGCGTGACGGTTCCCGTGCCGCTGCACGATACGGCGACCGAGCTCGATCGCCTGCGTCTGGCGTTGCCGGGCCTTGCCATCGAGCGCCTTCACGGCCGTATGCCAGCGGGGGAGAAGGACCAGGTTATTGATGCCTTTAAGCGTGGCGAGATTGACGTGCTCGTCTCGACTACGGTGGTCGAGGTGGGCGTCGACGTGCCTAACGCCACCGTCATGGTCATCGAGAACGGCGAGCGCTTTGGTTTGGCTGCCCTGCACCAGCTGCGCGGTCGCGTGGGCCGCGGCAGTGTGTCGGGCACGTGCCTGGTCATGACGCACTTCAAGGGCAACGGCGGCGCGTCGCCAGCACAAGATCGCCTGCAATCGCTCGAAAAAACTTCGGATGGTTTTACGCTTGCCCAGATGGACCTGCGTCTGCGTCACGAGGGCGAAATCCTGGGTTACCGTCAGCACGGCGGCGTGACCTTGCGCTTTGTGGACCTGGACGCCGATGAGGACCTTATCGAATGGGCCCATTTGGACGCGGTCGAGCTCTTGCGGTATGCTTGCACCCTTGACTCCGTGGCGACGCGCCCCCTGCGCGATGCGGTCGCCATGCGATATCGACACATTTTTAAGGAGGTCAGCGGAGGATGAGAATCATCGGCGGTGAATGGCGCGGTCGCAAAATCGAAGAGCCGCGCGGTCGCGATGTTACGCGTCCGACGACCGACCGCGTGCGCGAAGCGTGCGCATCCATGGTCCTATCGGCCTTTGACTTTGATTTGGACGAGGTCCGCGTACTGGATGCCTTTGGCGGCTCCGGTGCCCTAGGCATTGAGATGCTCTCGCGGGGAGCCCGTTCGCTCACGACGTTCGAGATCGATCGCAATGCCGCGAGGCTCATTACCAAGAATATCGAGTCGCTCTGCCGCGATCGCGCGCGTTGGCGTGTGGTGACGGGCGATGTCCTTGCGAGCGCTTCGCGCGGCCGCGTGCCGGGCGGCCCCTTTGATCTGGTCTTGCTCGACCCGCCCTATGCTTTTGGTGCCGAGCCGGTCGATGAGCTGCTGCAGAACCTGGCCCAGCAGGGTTTGCTCACCCCGGGCGCCTATGCTCTGTTTGAGCATGCTGCCGCCGACGTGGGCGCACATCCTGCCGGCTTTGTAACCGTGCGTGAGAAACGCTATGGCATCACCTCGGTCGACCTGCTCCGTTGGGTCGGCGAGGGCGAGGATGACGATACCGTCGCCGATGCCGATGGCAGCGACGGCACGACTTTTCAGGAGGATGCTCATGAATGACACCATCAACCGCGTGATCGTCCCGGGCACCTTCGATCCCATCACGTTTGGCCATATCGATGTGATCCGCCGCGCCCGTCGCATCTTTCCCAGCGTGATCGTCGCTGTTGCCGAGTCGCAGGGCAAAAACGGCGTGGGCACCACGTTTATGCTCGATGAGCGCGTGGCGCTGGCCCGCGAGGCGCTCGGCGATATCGACGGCGTCGAGGTCCTGCCCTTTACCGGCCTCTTGGTCGACTTCGCTCGTGAGCAGGGGGCGGGGGCCGTGGTCAAGGGCCTGCGCGCCATGACCGACTTTGAGTATGAGCTGCAGCAGGCCGACCTCAACTATCGCTTGGATAACGAGCTGGAGTCCATCTTTGTCATGAGTGCTCCACAGTACGGCTACATCTCGAGTTCGGTGGTGCGCCAGATTGCTTCGCTCGGTAGCGACGTTTCCAATTTTGTTCCGCCCAATGTGGTCAAAGCGCTCAAACATCGCTTTTGGTGACGTTTCTTATTGCCTGGTGGCATGTGGTAAACTAGCACGATGATATGTTACCTATGAAAGGAGACCGGATGCCGGGCGAGAATTTTCCTGGCGATAGGATCGTCAGCTTGGTCGATGAGCTCGAAGGGCTGATCGAGGAAGCCAAGCCGCCTTTCGGCAAGAACGCTCAGTTCAAGGTCATCGACGCCGACGTGTTCTTCAACATCCTCGACGAGATCCGCATGAGCTATCCCGAGGAGTGGCAGAAGTCCCGCCGTATCCTTAAGGAGCGCGAGGAGCTTATGGCTTCCGCCGCCGCCCAGGCCGATTCCATCATCGCCGACGCTCAGCAGCAGGCCCTCACCATTGCCGGTGAGCAGGAGATCGTCCGCCTTGCGCAGCAGCAGGCCGACGACATCCGCGATCGTGCCCAGCAGTACGAGCGCGAGACGCGTTATGCTGCCGAGGACTATGCAGAGCAGGTCTTTACGCACCTGGAGGAGAACCTCAAGAGCCTGACCGGCACCGTTACCCGTTGCCGTCAGCAGCTCAACGAGGGTGCCGCCCAACAGAATGGTCAGTGGTAATGGCTGAGTTCCCGAGCGTTACCGTCGATCTTTCCGAGCAGCTCGAGTTTCCTGGAGATTCGTATCCGCTGACCGGTAAGGTCGATGTTGCCACCTATACGGTGGGCGAGAAGGAGTACCAGCTGCAGAACGGCATTGATTACGATGTGGTCTTTACCAATGCCGGCACCGGTGTTCTGCTTACGGGCATGGTCCGCGCGCATGCAACCGGTGAGTGCGACCGTTGCCTGGAGCCCGCTTCGTTTGATATCGCCGGTGAGATCGAGGAATTCTATCTCTTTAACGAGCCCGAGGATCCCGAGGCCTACGAAGACGGCTACGAGTTACTGGGCGAGGATCGCATCGTCGATCTGGGTGAGCCCATCAACGACGCGGTTGTCATGGACACGCCGTTCGTTGTCCTGTGCAAGCCCGATTGTCGCGGTCTGTGTCCCACTTGCGGTTGCAATCTCAACGTCGAGCAATGCGATTGCGCCGCACAGGCAGAGGCAGAATGGGCCGCTGCCACGGAAAATCCATTTGCAGCATTGAAGAATCTTAAGCTCGATGAGTAAAACTGTGGTAGTATCGCTACTTGCGCGTAATCGCCACACTGGATAGTTTATAAGGAAGGTCACTATGCCCGTACCTAAACAAAAGCAGGGTCGTATCCGCACTCACACCCGTCGTTCCGCCAACATGAAGATCTCGGCTGCGGCTCAGTCCACGTGCCCCCGTTGCGGCGCTGTCAAGCTTCCGCACCACGTGTGCCCCAGCTGCGGTTTCTATAAGGACCGCGAGGTTATCGTTACCGAGTAACGGTATACTCTGGATGCGATGCCGTTCCAAATGGAACCACAATGGCCGGCTCAATGAGTCGGCCATTTTTGTAAAAGGAGTATGTATATGAGTAACGTTCGCGTTTGTGTAGACGTTGTGGGCGGAGACGAGAAACCTCAGGTTGTTCTCGATGGTATCGAGGCTGCACTTGCCGCCGATCCCGATATCGAGGTCCTGGCAGTCGGTCCCGCCGAAATCGTCAATCTCTTTGCCGCGGCCCATGCACGTGTGGAGGCTCTGGAAGCCCCTGACATTATCGCCATGGATGACGATCCCATTCGCGCCGTGATGACCAAGCGCAAGTCCTCGATCGTGCTTGCCTGCCGCGCCATCAAAAAGGGCAACGCGGACGCGTTTTTCTCCGCCGGCTCCACCGGCGCCATGACCGCTGCCGCGACCGCCTACGTGACGCCGTTTAGGTATCAGGCCGAAGGCAAGAAGCAGCCGGTGCGCCCCTGTTTGACCAATGCGCTGCCCAATCGCGCCGGCGGTCTGACGGTGCTGTGCGATATGGGCGCCAACCCCGATGTCGAGGTCGACGACATGGTGCGTTTTGCCCAGATGGGTAGCGCCTATGCCCGCGTTGTCCTGGGCATCGAGCATCCTCGCGTGGGCCTGCTTGCCAATGGCACCGAGGATGAGAAGGGTTCCAACTTTACCAAGGCCTGCTTCCCGGCCATGAAAGCCGCCGTTCCCGGCTTTGTGGGCAACTGCGAAGGCACCGACCTCACCTCGGGCAATTTCGATGTCGTTGTTGCCGACGGCATGTCGGGCAATATCGCTCTCAAGGCTACCGAGGGCGCTGCCAAGTTTTTGCTACAGGAGCTCAAGGGCGCCTTTATGGCCTCGCTCGGCACCAAGATCGCCGCGCTGCTCATCAAAAAGCAGATGCGCGAGATTAAGGCCAAGCTCTCTGGTGATGCCAAGGGCGGCGCGATTCTTTTGGGCCTGCGTGGCGTGGTCCTGATCGGCCATGGCGCCACATCGGTCGAGGCTGTTAAAAACGGTACGCTCGCGGCGGCCGAAGCCGTGCGCGCGGGGCTGGTCGAGAACGTCGCCAACTCCATGGACGGCATCGTTTTGTAAGAGCGAGTTAGAGCGCTGTTATGTGCCTCGCGGCCTGCTTCGTGGGGTAGAATCAGAACCGTGTCTTGGTACCGCCCGGGCGGTACCATTCTTTTGGTATTCATGCACTATGAGAGGAAGCGCTATGGACCGCTCCGAAATCTTCGACAAGATCGCCGAGGTCGCTGCTGACGTTCTGGGCGTCGATGTTGCCGAAATTAGCGATGAGACCACCTTTGACGACCTCGATGCCAACTCGCTCGAGCGCCTGCAACTGGTTACGGCTATCGAGGACGAGTTCAATCTCGAGATCGATGACGAGACCCTGCTCTCGCTCAACTCTGTCGCCGACGCCGTCGACGCGATCGAAAACGCCAGGGAGGCTTAGGTCTTGGCTTTATCCGAACGACTTACGCGCGCCCAGGAGATTCTGGGCCACGAGTTCAATAATAAGGTGCTTCTGCGCGCGGCGCTTACGCATCCCTCGGCAGTCGAGGGCCAGCCGGTTTCTGCCAGCTATGAGCGCCTTGAGTTCTTGGGCGATTCCATTTTGGGCGCCGTCGTCGCCCGTTCGCTCTTTGAGTCCTATCCCGAGTTTGACGAGGGCAAGCTCACGCGCCTGAAGGTGTCGCTTGTCTCGGGCGCTACGCTATCCGAGGTGTCGCATGAGCTGGGCATCGACGACATCATCATCTTTGGTGCCTCCGAGACCGGTACCGGCGCGCGCGGCCTGCACTCGGCGCTCGAGAACGTCTACGAGTCGCTCGTGGGTGCGCTGTACCTGGATGCCGGCTGGGATGTTGCGGCGGACTTTATCCATCGTACGCTCAAACCGCACCTGGCCTCCGAGCGTGCCGAGCACCCCGCGAACCCCAAATCGTTCTTGCAGGAGTGCGTGCAAGCCGACGGTCACGAACCCCCGGCGTATAAGCTCGTTGGCTCCGAGGGCCCGGCGCATGCGCCCACCTTTACCGCCGTGGTGTTGGTCGATGGTATTCGCCAGGGTCGCGGCTCCGGCTCCTCAAAGAAGGAAGCCGAGGGAGCCGCTGCACTTGAGGCACTTGACCGCATGGGCTACACCACCAACGGCGTGATTCTCAACAAGAAGCCTGTTTAAGCGAGGAACCGTGTATCTCAAGTCCCTCACGCTCAAAGGGTTCAAGTCGTTTGCCGACCGCGCCCATATGACGTTTGAGCCGGGCCTGACCGTCATCGTCGGTCCCAACGGCTCGGGAAAATCGAACATCTCTGACTCGATTCTGTGGGTCCTGGGCGAGCAGAGCGCCAAGCAGCTGCGCGGCCAGGCCATGGAGGATGTCATCTTCTCGGGCTCGTCAGCGCGCAAGCCGGTGGGTGTCGCCGAGGTCACGCTGGTGCTCGATAACTCGGACCATATGCTGCCCGTCGATTTTGACGAGGTCGCCATCACCCGTCGCATGTATCGCTCGGGCGAAAGCGAGTACCTCATCAACTCGAGTCCGTGCCGCCTGATGGACATTCAGGACATCCTGCACGATTCGGGCCTGGGCAAGGATACGCATTCCATCATCAGCCAGGGCAAGCTCGATGCCATTTTGCAGAGCCGCCCCGAGGAGCGCCGTGCCCTCATCGAGGAGGCCGCCGGCATCTCCAAGCACAAGCGCCGCAAGGAGCGTGCGCTCAAAAAGATTAAGTCGATGGACGAGCACCTGACGCGTGCCCGCGACATCAATAAGGAAATTGCCCGTCAGCTGCGACCGCTGGAGCGTCAGGTCGATCGTGCGCGCAAGTACAAAGAGCTGTCCTCGCGCGCGAACGAGCTTACGCAGATGCTAGCCGTCGACGAGCTGCGTTCGCTGCAGTCGCAGTGGAACGACCTGGAGAGCCGCTCCAAGGAAGGCGCCGCCGAGCTGGAGCTTGCGCGGTACCGCATGGGCGAAAAGGAGCGCGAGCTCGAGAAGCTCCAGGTTATGCTCGAGGAAAAGGGCCTGTTTGTGGGCGACCTGGGCGAGCAGCGCCGCCATATGCAAGACGTGGTCGGCCGCATTAACTCCGATATGCGCCTGCTCGAGGAAAAGGGCCACAATATGGTGTCGCGCCTGTCCGACATGCGCGGCCAGATCTCGAGCTCCGAGCATCAGCGTCGTCGCGTTGTCGAGGAGCTCGAGGATGCACGTGCGCAGCTTGAGGAAGTGACCGGCGCGCACATGCAGGCCCAGGAGGACGTTGACGCCGCTGGTCCTGCCGCCGCTGAGCTCCACGAGCGGCGCGTGGCGCTCGACAATCAGATTTCGCAGCTTACGCGTGAGCAACGCGATGTGCAGCGTGTGGCCGATAACGCGGCGCTCGAACTCGCCAAGGTAAAGGACTCGCTGAGCAACGCCGAGGTCGAGGACAACATGTACGCCTCGCGCCTGGAGCAGATTGATGAACAGCTCGAGGAAGTCACGGCTTCGCTCGAGAGCCGTCGCGACCGCGCCGAGGAGCTTGAGGGTGCTCTTGAGGAAGCGCGCCAGGCTCAGGTCGATGCGCGTGAAGCCACCGAGACGGCACGCGCGGCCCTGAAGGACCTGCGTGCCCGCGAGAGCGAGGCACGCAACAAGTTATCCGAGGTGCGCTCGGAGCTTGCCAGCCAAAAGAAGCTCGATGCCCGCATGGCTGACAGCTCGCCGCTGGTGAGCCGTCTGATGGGCGCGCTGGGCGATGATGTCTCGGGTCGTCTGGGTGACGTGCTCGAGGCTCCTCGTGAGCTCGAGGGCCTGGTCGAGCAGCTGCTTGCCGGCGATATCGATGCTCTTTTGTTTGATGACGCCGCCACGCTTGAGCGTGCCGGTCGCGCGGCCCTGGACCAAAAGAAGGCCTCGGGTGAGGCACTGTTGATGGCGCGCGGCGTGAGCGCCTCTGCTGCCGCTAAGGGCGCTGCCGGTTCCCGCCTGGTCGATCGTCTGTCCGTGCGTGCGGGCTACGGTCCCGTCGTCGAGGCGCTGCTCGGCGGTTATTACGTCGTGGACGATCTTGCTGCCGCGCTGTCGGCGCCGGTCGTTGACGGCGTGATTTACGTGACCCCCGATGGTGCCCGCGTCGCCTGCGGCGGCCTGGTACGTGTGGGGCTCGACGCCGGCGAGGCTTCGGGTGCTTTGGAGCGCAAGCGTCGCATTCGCGAGCTGGAGGGCCTGGAACCCGATCTGGCTGCCATCTTTGAGCATGCTTCGGACCAAGTCGTTGAGGCCAACGCCGCCGTCGAGGAGGCACGTGCCGCCGAGGGCGATGCCGCCGGTGAGATCGCCCGTCTTGAGGGCGAGCGCCGCTCGCTGCTCTCCGAGATCGGCCGCTTGGAGCAAAGCGTCAACAATGCCGAGGTCGAGTGCGTGCGCATCTCCAAGCGCCGCGAGCAGGCCGCCGAGGCCGTTCGCGCTGCGCGCCCGCGCGTTGACGAGCTCACCCGTTCGCGTGACGAGGCGCGTGCACAGGCAAGCGACCTGGGTCTCCAGATTGCCGAGGCCAACGATGAGCTCGATCGCGTTCGCCGTGACGATTCCGAGGCCGCCGGTAAGCTCGCCGATGTCAAGGTGCGCCTGGCCCAGACGAGCGAGCGCCTGCGTTCGCTGAAGGGCCGCGTGCCCGACCTTGAGCATCGTCTTGAGGGCATCGACCGTCGTATCCGCGGAACACGCCAGGCTTCGCGCTCGCTCGAGCTGCTGCGCCTGCGCGTCGACCCCATGCACGAACGCTATTCTGCCCTGTTGGAACGCGCATCGAATTGGGCAGCGCGCCTGCGTGACCAGGCCTCTCTGGAAGAGGCGGACTCCGCTTCGCTCAAGAAGACCATCGAGGATGCCAAGGCCGGGATCTCCCGTGCCAAGGAGCGGGTTGATGCCGCCACGGCGACGCAAAATGAGTTCAAGGTTGCGCGCGGCAAGCTCGAGGTGCAGGTAGAGGCGGCCATCAAGGTTATTACCGCCGACGGTACCACCGTGCTCGAGGAAGCGCTCATGCTGCCGGCGCCCACCGATCGCGATGCCGCCGAGCGCGAGCTCAACCAGCTTGTGCGCCAGATCAACAATCTGGGCCCCGTGAACCAGGTTGCCATGGAGGAGTACGAGCAGCTCAAGCGCCGCGCCGACTACATCGAGGAGCAGCTGGCTGATCTGGAGAGCGCGCGCAAGGCGCTCACCAAGATCACGGTGGCCATTGATCGCAAGATGCGCAAGGCGTTTCTGGTGACGTTTGAGAAGGTCGACGCGAACTTCCGCGAGATCTTCGCCATGCTGTTCCCGGGTGGTCAGGCTCATCTGGAGATGACCGATCCCGAGCATCCGGCCGAGACGGGTATCGAGGTCGTGGCGCAGCCGCGCGGCAAGCGCATCACCAAGATGATGCTCATGTCAGGCGGCGAGAAGAGCCTGACGGCGCTCGCCCTGCTCTTTGCCGTGTACCGCACGCGCACGGTGCCGTTCTATGTGCTGGACGAGGTCGAGGCAGCACTCGATGACGCCAACCTGTCCAAGCTCATCGGCGCGCTCGATGTGTTGCGTTCCGATACGCAGCTCTTGGTCATTTCGCATCAGCGTCGTACCATGGAGGACGCTGACGTCCTCTATGGCGTCTCGATGCAAGCCGACGGCGTCAGTCGCGTCGTCTCGCAAAAACTCGATCGCGAAACCGGAAAGGTCGTGAATGCATAATGGGATTCTTTGACGCTCTCTCGCGCGGACTTGAGCGCAGCCGCGAGGCCCTCAACGAGGTCTTCTACTTTGGCGGCGAGGTCGACGAGGACTTTTGGGAGGACCTTGAGGACACCCTCGTTATGGGTGACATGGGTGCCGAGGTCGCCATTCAGGTCTCCGATGACCTGCGCGAGACGGCCGCCAAGAAGAACCTCAAGACCGCCCCGCAGCTCCGTCGTGCCCTGGCTGAGCAGCTCGAGCAGCATTTTGTGCCCGCCGAGCGCGATCCGTTCTCCGACACGCCGAGCTGCGTGCTGTTTGTAGGCATTAACGGCGCCGGCAAGACCACGACGGTCGGCAAGATCGCGAGCGCCATGGCCGCCCGCGGCAAGAATGTCGTGATCGGTTCTGCCGATACCTTCCGCGCCGCCGCCATCGAGCAGCTCGATGTGTGGGGTCAGCGCGCCGGCGTCCCCGTCATCAAGCGCGATCGCGGCTCCGACCCGGCAAGTGTTTGCTACGACGTGCTCGATGAGGCCGATAAGCGCGGCAGCGACCTGGTGCTGATCGACACCGCCGGCCGCCTGCACACGAGCCCCGAGCTCATGCGCGAGCTTGCCAAGGTGGTTAACGTGACGCGTAAGCGCGCCGCCAATATGGCCGCCGGCCCCATGCCCGTCTCGGTCGTGCTCGTGATCGATGCCGCCACCGGCCAGAACGGTCTGAACCAGGCGCTCGAGTTTAACGAGGCGCTGGGTCTGGACGGTATCATCATGACGAAGCTCGACGGTACGGCAAAGGGCGGCATCGCCATGGCCGTGGCCGAGAAGCTCAAGCTCCCGATTCTGCGCGTGGGCGTGGGCGAGCAGGTCGATGACCTACAGGAGTTCAATGCCAAAGATTTCTGCCGCGCCCTGGTGGGCGAGTCCAATTAAGGAGTGACTAGTGTTTGATTCTCTGAGCGATCGCCTCAATGACACATTTGACCGCCTGCGCGGCAAGGGTAAGCTGACCGAGGCCGACATCACCTCGGCCATGCGCGACATTCGCATGGCGTTGCTCGAGGCCGACGTCAACTTTAAGGTTGTCAAGGAGTTCGTCGCCAAGACCAAGGAGCGCTGCATGACCGCCGAGGTCATGGAGTCGCTGTCGCCGGCGCAAAACGTCGTCAAGATCGTGCTCGACGAGCTTACCGAGATGCTCGGCTCCACCGAGAGTAAGCTCGTTTTTAGTAACCGCATTCCTAATGTCATCATGCTCGTGGGCCTGCAGGGCTCCGGTAAGACCACGGCGGCCGTAAAGCTGGCCTACCTGCTCAAGAAGCAGGGCCGCTCGCCGCTGCTCGCCGCGTGCGACGTCTACCGTCCCGCCGCAGCCGACCAGCTAGCCACGCTTGGCGGAGAGATCGGCGTGCCGGTCTTCCGCGGCGACGGTGCACACCCGGTCGACATCGCCAAGGGCGCTATTCAGGAGGCCGTCGACCACCTGCGTGACGTGGTCATCGTCGATACCGCCGGTCGTTTGCAGATCGACGAGCAGATGATGCAGGAAGCCGTGGACATCAAGAAGGCCGTCAAGCCCGATCAGGTGCTGATGGTCGTCGATGCCATGACCGGCCAGGATATCGTCAACGTCGTCTCGACCTTCGCCGAGCGCACCGACTTTGACGGCGTGATCATCTCCAAGCTCGACGGCGATGCCCGTGGTGGCGGCGCGCTTTCCGTGCGCCAGGTGACCGGCAAGCCCATCAAGTTCGTGAGCATGGGCGAGAAGCCCGATTCGCTGGAGCCGTTCTACCCCGACCGTATGGCCAAGCGAATCTTGGGCATGGGCGACGTCGTCGGCATCATCGAGAAGGCCCAGGAGGCCGCCGATGCCGAGCAGCTCGAGGCCGCCGAGCGCATGCTGCGCGAGGGCTTTACCATGAACGACATGCTCGACCAGATGAAAGCCGTTAAGAAGATGGGCGGCATGAAGGGCATTCTCGGCATGCTCCCCGGTGGCCAGCGCGCGCTCAACCAGATGGGCGGCAACTTGGACGAGGGCATCTTCGACAAGAACGAGGCCATCATTATGTCGATGACCAAGGAGGAACGCCTGCGCCCCTCCATCATCAACGGCCAGCGTCGCGCCCGCATTGCCAAGGGCGCCGGCGTGACCCCCACCGAGGTCAACAGCCTTATGAAGCAGTGGGGCGAGATGAACAAGATGATGGGACGCATGCGCACGATGGCCAATCAGGCGCAGGCCGGCGGCAAGAAGGGCAAAAAGGGCAAGAAGGGCAAGAAGATGCGCATGCCCAATATCCCTGGCCTGGACGCTATGGGTCTGGGCAGCATGGGCGGCCTGGGTACGGGCGGTCCCAAGTCCGATATGGAGCTGCTGCGCCAGATGGAAGCGCAGATGCGTAATAAGAAATAGAGCTGTAATTCCAGCTTGATATGGCAAAGGCCACTCGGAAGCTACCGGGTGGCCTTTGTTGTTGGCTTTGATTGTTGGATTGCGTTCAGTATCGCGCCCCGAGCTCGCGGTGCCGTGCCGTTAGTGGCAGCCGCAGCCCTCGTGGCCCTCGTGCTCGTGATGGCCGTGGCAGCTGCAGGAATCGCCATGCTCGTGAGTGTGGTCGTGGCCGTGGCCATGGCAGTCGCAGGTGGCCTCGCCGGTCTGCGCGAGCGTGCCGGCAATGAGGGCCTCGACGCAAGCGTCGCAGCTGCCCTGGGCACCTGCGTATACTGTGATGCCGGCTTGGGCAAGCGCGTTGATGGCGCCACCGCCGATGCCGCCGCAGATGAGCGTGTCCACGCCACCGTTGGCGAGCAGGCCCGCAAGGGCACCGTGGCCGGTGCCGTCGGTGCCCACGACCTGCTCGTTGAGTACCTTGCCATCCTGAATGTCGTAGATCTTGAACTGCTCACTGCGGCCAAAGTGCATAAAGATGTTGCCATTGTCGTACGTGGTTGCCACCCTCATGGTGCCGACCCCCTTTGCTGGCCATGCGGCCGTTGTCGTGGTGATGGGGGAGTACGCGATATTGCCGCCTTCGATGATGAGCGCCCGACCATTGACCAACGCGTTTGCCACCTTGCGATGCGCTCGGCTGCAAATAGCCGCCACCGTGGCGCGCGCGATGCCCATGTGCTTTGCGACGGCCTCCTGATTGAGGCCTTCCAGGTCGCACAGGCGCAGCACCTCGAGTTCGTCGACCGTCATGTCGATGGCGTCTCCACTGGCAAGGCCGTCGGGGGTAAAGCCGCGATATTCGGGGATGATCCCAACACGGCGCAATTTCTCGCGTCTTCCTGCCATACGTGCTCCTTATCTGACATATGTCAACAATAGAATAACGAACGTGCAGATTTACGCAAGAGATTTCTGGCATATGTCAGAAAACAAGGGCTTATGTTTGGGCTGTGGGGCCGCGTGCGCCTGGGCTACAATGAATCTCGCTTGTAGGCGACTGACAGGAGGGTCAATGAGCAAGGCTGATCAACAGTTTGTAACCATGTGCCGCGATATTCTGGACCATGGCACCACCACCGAGGGCCAAAAGGTCCGTCCGGTGTGGGAGGACGGCACCCCTGCCTATACCATTAAAAACTTTGGCGTTACGGCACGCTATGACCTGCGTGAGGAGTTTCCGGCGCTTACCCTGCGTCGTACGGCCCTCAAATCTGCCATGGATGAGATCCTATGGATCTATCAAAAGAAGTCCAATAACGTGCATGACCTCAACAGCCATATTTGGGATGAGTGGGCTGACGAGACCGGCTCCATCGGTAAGGCCTACGGGTATCAGATTGGGCAGAAGAGCCATTATGCCGAGGGCGATTTCGACCAGATGGACCGCGTTCTGTACGACCTTAAGAACACGCCGTACAGCCGCCGCATTATGACGAATACCTATGTGTTTAGCGATTTGTCCGAGATGCACCTGTATCCGTGCGCCTACAGCGTGACGTATAACGTGACGCAGCGCCCGCAGGATGACAAACCGACGCTCAACATGATTCTCAACCAGCGCAGCCAGGACATTTTGGCCGCGAACAACTGGAATGTGTGCCAGTACGCCATCTTGCTGATGATGGTCGCGCAATCGGTCGATATGATTCCCGGCGAGCTGCTACATGTGATTGCCGATGCCCACATTTACGACCGTCATGTCGATATCGTCCGCGAGCTTATCGAGCGTCCGCAGTTTGCCGCGCCCAAGGTAACGCTTAACCCCGATGTGCATGACTTCTATGCGTTTACGACCGACGACCTGATCGTCGAGGGTTATGAGCACGGCCCGCAGGTCAAGAACATCCCCATTGCGGTGTAGGTGACGCGCATGACGTGTAAGCTTTCTGCCATTGTCGCCGTGTGCGATGACTGGGGCATTGGGTGCGAGGGCGACATGGTGGTGTCCAATCGCGCCGACATGCGCCATTTTGTGGCGTGCACCAAAGGGTGCCCGGTTATTATGGGACGCAAGACCCTGCTGAGTTTTCCCGGTGGGCGTCCGCTCAAGAACCGCCGCAATATCGTGCTCACGCGTGACGAGAGCTTTGCTGCCGAGGGCGTCGACGTGGTGCATAGCGTCGACGAAGCGCTCGCCGTGGTTGCCGATGAGCCCGTTGCGTGGGTGATCGGCGGTGGCGAGGTGTATCGTCAGTTTTTGCCGTACTGCGTGGAGGCCGAGGTCACGCATGACCACTGCGTCCATCCCGTGGACACGTACTTTCCCGACTTGGACGCCGATCCCGCGTGGGAGATTGCGCGGCGTGGCGGGGTTGCCACGATTGCCTCGGGCGAGGGTGACGAGGGTGTCGATTATGAGTTCGTGACGTATCGTCGCGTTGAGGCATAAATCGCCTGGCGTGAACGGTATCATCGGGTTGATTGAATGCATGGGGCGGCGCTTAGCGTCGCCTCGTTTGGTATAGATGTGCTGTAAAGAAGGGTGCGGGCTGGCTGCTATGACTGATGCCGTTGAGGTGCTGCGAATCGATTCGCTCGAGGACGAGCGGCTCGATGCCTACGTGCGACTGACCGAGCGTGAGCTTCGCTGCGTGCTGGAGCCGCAGAAGGGCATTTTTATCGCCGAGAGCGCCAAGGTCATCGAGCGTGCGGTGCGTGCCGGATACGAGCCGGTGAGCTTTCTTTTGGGCGAACGCTGG
Organism: Collinsella sp. AM24-1; assembly: GCF_003470325.1. Lineage (NCBI taxonomy): Bacteria > Bacillati > Actinomycetota > Coriobacteriia > Coriobacteriales > Coriobacteriaceae > Collinsella > Collinsella sp. AM24-1. The sequence goes on from NZ_QRHM01000005.1 coordinate 85,198, forward strand.
CTCGATCAGATGATGCCGCTGTTTGAGCGCCTGGTTGTGCGCGAGGGCGCGGGTCCGGCCCCGGTGTTCGTTGCCTCCATGGAGCTCATGGAGCAGCTGACGGGTTTTAACGTGACGCGCGGTGCGCTCGCGGCATTCCGTCGTCCACGCCAGATTCCGGTAGCCGAGTTCTTGAGTGGCGTCGTCGAGGCGGCGGCCGAGCGCCCGGTGCGCGTGTGCGTGCTCGAGGGCATTGTCGACCACACCAATGTCGGCGCGATTTTCCGCTCGGCGGCTGCGCTGAACGTCGATGGCATTTTGGTGAGCCCCACTTGCTGTGACCCGCTGTACCGTCGCTCGGCCCGCGTGAGCATGGGCACGGTGTTCCAGGTGCCCTGGACGCGCATTGGCAGCGAGGCGCGCGTATGGCCGCATGATGGGCTGGCGGCGCTGCACGATGCCGGCTTTTCGTGTGCCGCCATGGCGTTGACGGATGATTCGGTGTCGCTGGACGATCCCGTGCTGCAGGAGATTGACCGCCTAGCGATCTTTATGGGTACCGAGGGTGCCGGCTTGGGCACCAAGACCATTGCCGGCTGCGACCGAGCCGCGCGCATTCCGATGGCGCACGGGGTCGATTCACTCAACGTTGCCGCTGCGAGTGCCGTCGCCTTTTGGCAACTGTGCCCGCATGTGAGCAACGAGTACCACTACCAGCCGGGGCTGTATCACTAGGCAGATATTTCGCACCGGGCTCTGGTTCGGGACGTTTCGGCCGACGTCGGTCGGTGCTAAGCTGGTTTTGGCTTTCGTTTTAAAGTGCCGTTTTGTTGTTTGACGTACGCTGGTGGGGAGGGCGTGTGGCTAAGAAATCTACGGCTATCGATGTAACGCAGGGCGTTATTTGGCAGCAGCTGCTGTCGCTGTGCGTCCCCATCTTCTTTAGTTCGTTCTTTCAGCAGGCATACACGCTTATCGGTACCTATATCGTCGGTCAGTTTGGCGGCAAGCTCGCGCTGGGTGGCATTCAGGCCACGATGGTGCTTACGGAGCTCTGCATTGGTTTTTGCGTCGGTGTTGGTGCTGGATGTGCCGTTATTACCGGCCAGTTTTTTGGTCAGCACGATGACGAGCGCTTGAGCCGATCGGTCCATACGGCCATGACGCTCGCGCTGGTGGGCGGCATTGTCATTTCCATTCTGGGCATGGTGTTTGTCGAGCCGATGCTTGTGCTGATGAATACACCGCATGAGCTGCTGGCCGAGGGTGTGGCGTATGCCCGTTGCTACTTTGCCGCCATGTTTGCGGCGCTGCTGCTCAATATGGGCACCGCGCTGCTGCGCGCCGTGGGTGATACGCGTGGCCCTGCCGTGATCATTGCCTCCGGCTGCCTCGTGAACGTGGTACTGGATATCATTTTTGTCGCCGTGCTGCATATGGAGGCCCTGGGCTGCGGTATCGCTGTGGCGCTGACCATTTGCTCCAATGCCACGATGATTGTGATTCGCATGATGCGCGCTCCGGGCGCGTGGCGCCTGTCGCTCTCTAAGCTCGGCATCGATCGCGGCATTTGCAAGAGCATGCTTTCGTGCGGTTTGCCGCTTGGTTTTCAATCGGCGGCGTATTCGATCTCCAACGTCTTGATTCAGGTGTCGGTCAACTCGTTTGGAGCCGATGTCACGACCGCTTGGGGTCTTTCCGGTCGCCTGGACGGCATTATCTGGATGGTGACCGAGGCGCTTGGTGTGTCGATTACTACGTTCTCGGCGCAGAACTTTGGTGCGCGCAATTACGATCGCATGCGAAAGGGATACCACACGTCGCTCGTGCTTTCATTTGTGCTTATCGGTGGCCTGTCTGCCGTGCTGCTGGTATTCTCGGGCCCGCTTTCGCGTCTGTTTATCGACGATGCCGCAATTTCGGCCTACACCACGACGATTCTTCATTTCATCGCGCCGTTCTACGCGATCTTCTCGATTATCGAAAACGCGTCCGGCTCCATCCGCGGCGCTGGCGTGAGCTTCCAGCCTATGATGCTCACGATATTCGGCACGGTCGTGCTCCGCGTGGCGTGGGTGTTCGCGATTATGCCGCTCGACCCCTCGCTCGAGCATCTGCTGCTGGTCTACCCCGTAACCTGGGTAATAACCGCCACGATGTTCACCATCTACCACCACAGCGGCAACTGGCTAGGCCGCGCCACTGCCTAGCCGGCACTTGGGAACTGGCTAGGCCGCGCCACCGCCTAGCCGGCACTTGGGGACGTTCCTTTTCTGCCGGCACATAGGGACGTTCCTTTTCTGCCGGCACTTTGGGACACTCCTTGGGAAGTAATTTCGCCTTTTTCGGAGACTCTGTTTGTCGTGCCCTGTAAACTGTCAAAACGGGCTTAGCAAATTAGATCGTCCGCGCCTATCAGATGTTGCCCGGTGGGTTTGTGATGGGAGGGCGATATGCCAAGAACGGGTAGAGTCGTTTCGTTAACAGGCTATAACCACATAATCGCACGCGGTAATGGCGGCATCTGCATCTTCGAAGACGATGAAGATCGCTATCGGATGCTTACGCTGTTCGAGGATAAACTTGTCGGTAATGGCGTTGGCGTTACAGCATGGTGTCTCATGTCGAATCATTTCCATCTTATGGTCGACGATCATCATGAGAAGATATCTTCGTGCATGAGCGGCGTTCTTACCTCGTATGCGATGTATTTCAATCGCAAAACAGATCGAGTTGGGCACTTGTTCCAAGATAGATTTACTAATATTCCGGTCGAGAATGATGTACAAGCAATTTCGCTTGCCGACTATATTCATATGAATCCGGTCAAGGCAGGCATTTCCGCCGTTGATACATATCGTTGGTCCAGTTACCGAGCGTATGCTTACGGTTATGATGGATTTGGATTCTGTGACCCCGGGATTGTTCTAGATCTCGTGGGTGGATCTCTTGAGTATCGTCACTATCTTGCCGATCGAATTGACCAAGCGCCCTACGATGCTGAGCCTCGACCACGCATCCTGGATGATGAGGCTCTTGAGGTCGCCAAAAGCGTTGCCGCCCCTATATCACTTCCCGAGCTTGCTTCCATGAAACCATCTGAGCGAAAGCCCATTCTCTGCAAATTGAGAAGAGCGGGTCTCACGATTAATCAAATAGTGAGGGTCGTTGGCATTGGTCGTACGTCTGTTGTTTCTGGTACGGCAGGTTGGAAGAAGATTTAGGTTACTGGATAGGTGACGGCGCAGGAGTGTCCCCAACTGCCGGCAAAAAAGAAACGTCCCCAAGTGCCGGATTCCCTTCGGATCATTTAGTATTCGATGCCTTGGCGGGCTAGGAGGCCTTCGTCGAAGTAGTGTTTGATGGGACGCATTTCGGTTGCTAGGTCGGCAAGGTCGGCGAGGGGCAGCAAGCCGCGGCCGGTGAGCACGAGCTCTGTGGTGGTCGGTTTCATCGCAATCAACGCTTCGACATCTTCGCGCGTCACAAAGCCCCGTCGCATGGCTTCTCCCAGTTCATCCAAGATCAGCATGTCTACCTGGCTAATCTGCTCGCGTGCGAGCTCCATGATCTGCGCGGCGCAAGTCTCGGGCGTGTCGCGGTCGGCCTGTACGATGCGTAGCCCCAGACGCGGCGCGGCATCGTGTTCGGCGCAGTGCAGCTTCTTTGCAAATTGCAGCATAAGTACGTTGAGCCCATAACCTGTGGCGCGCAAAGCCAGCCCCAAGGCGGCCGTGGTTTTGCCCTTGCCGTCGCCCGTGTAGATTTGAACCTTGCCGACTTCCAGTGATGCCATCTCTGTCCTTTCGTGCTCGGCGTCGGTTTATCGCCGTCCTGGTTGGGTATTCTAGAAAGCATTATCAACCCCAGTAGATGGAGTTCAAGCAGATGGAGATGGATGACAACAAACGTAGACGGAATATGATCCTCTACGTGCTCATCGCCTTCGTCGTCTACCTCGTGCTCTCGACCGTTCTGTTCCCCAACATCGGTCACACGCAGCAGATTACGAAGACCGATTACTCGACGTTTGTCAAAGCGCTCGATAAGAAGAGCGTCGACAAGGTCGAGTACAACACTGACGATTACACGATTTATTACACTAAAAAGGGCGAGGACGAGAACATCGCCTACAAGACGACCGGTGTGCCGAATGACGCGGGCTTTACCGATCGCGTGCTTGAGTCTGGCGCTTCGCTGGAGTCGGTCGTTCCCGACAAGAGCTCGGGCCTGATGACCTACTACCTGATTACGCTCATTCTTCCCATGGCGATTTTCTTCCTGATTGGCTGGTGGCTCAACCGCCGCATGAAGAAGGCTATGGGCGATGACGGCCCGTCGATGAACTTTGGGGGCGGTGGTTTTGGCGGCGGCGGACTGGGCAAGTCCGGCGCGCGCGTGATCGCCTCCAAGGACGTGGGCGTGACCTTTAAGGACGTCGCCGGCCAGGAAGAGGCCAAGGAGTCCCTCAAGGAGGTCGTCGACTTTCTGGAGAAGCCGCAGCGCTACGAGGAGATCGGCGCCAAGCTGCCGCGCGGCGCTCTTCTTGTGGGCCCTCCGGGTACCGGTAAAACCCTGCTTGCCAAGGCTGTGGCCGGCGAAGCTGGTGTTCCGTTCTTTAGTATTTCTGGTTCTGAGTTCGTCGAGATGTTCGTCGGCCGTGGCGCTGCCAAGGTGCGCGATCTGTTTAAGCAGGCCAAGGAAAAGGCCCCGTGTATCGTCTTTATCGATGAGATCGATACCATCGGTAAGAAGCGTGACGGCGGTGGCTTTAGCGGCAACGACGAGCGCGAGCAGACGCTCAACCAGCTGCTGACCGAGATGGACGGCTTCGATAACCACAAGGGTATCGTTGTGCTTGCCGCAACCAACCGTCCCGACAGCCTCGATCCCGCCCTGTTGCGCCCCGGTCGTTTTGACCGCCGCATCCCCGTTGAGCTGCCCGACCTGACCGGACGTAAGAACATTCTTGAGCTGCATGCCAAGAGCGTGAAGACGCAGCCGCCGATCGACCTGACCGCGATTGCCCGCGCCACGCCCGGTGCCTCGGGCGCCGACCTGGCCAATATCATCAACGAGGGCGCGCTGCGTGCTGTCCGCGAGGGTCGCAAGCGCGCCACGCAGGACGATTTTGAGGAGTCGGTGGAGGTCGTCATCGCCGGTCAGCAGCGTAAGTCCACGGTTCTGTCCGACCACGAGAAACAGGTTGTTTCGTACCACGAGATCGGCCATGCCATCGTTGCCGCCCGCCAGAAGGGTTCTGCGCCGGTTACCAAGATCACCATCGTGCCGCGTACGAGCGGTGCTCTGGGCTACACCATGCAGGTCGAGGAGGATGAGCGCTTCCTGACCACGCGCCAGGAAGTCCTGGACAAGCTCGCCGTCTACTGCGGCGGACGTGCTGCCGAGGAGCTGATCTTTGGCGAGATGACGACTGGCGCGGCCAATGATATCGAGCAGGCCACCAAGCTCGCCCGCAACATGGTGACGCGCTTTGGTATGTCGGATGAGTTTGGCATGATGGCGCTCGGTACCGTACAGAATGCCTACCTTAACCAGGACACGTCGCTCACCTGCGCCCCCGGTACGGCCGAGCGCGTCGACGCGATCGTCGCCAAGCTGATCGAGGATGCGCACGATCGCGCCCTGCAGATCCTCAAGGAGAACAAGTTTAAGCTCCATGAGCTGGCTCGTTATCTGTACAAGAAGGAGACCATCACGGGCGAGGAGTTTATGAATCTCCTCACGCGTGAGAATCCGCTGATGCCAAAGCAGCAGTAATCCTAGTTGCGCAGTGTCGATCGCCCCATTTGAGTGTTCATCTCAAATGGGGCGATTTTGCGTGAGGAGAGTTGTTATATGAAGATCGTGGTAAGTGCCTGCTTGATGGGCGAGAGCTGTAAGTATAACGGGCTCGACAACTACCATCGCGAGCTGATCGAGGCTTGCAAGCGCACGGGGGCCGAGGTCCTGCTGGTGTGCCCCGAGGTCTTTGGCGGCCTTCCCACGCCGCGCAAGCCATCCGAGATTGTGAACGGCGAGGTCCGTACCTGCGAGGGCGTCTCGATCGATCGCGAGTTTCGCCTGGGCGCAGAGCGCGCACTCGATATGTGCGAGCAGGCGGGCGGCCCGTCCGAAATCGCTGCGTGCATCCTTCAAGATCGTAGTCCCTCGTGCGGCGCGGGTCGCATCTACGACGGAACGTTCAGCGGTACGCTCACTGCGGGCAACGGTGTTTTTGTCGACCTACTGCTGCACCACGGGTATCGTGTGATTCCCGCAAGTGAGTTCGACCCCAGCATACTGGAACATTGTCCATAGCACTCGAACCCAACACTTCCTCACGGGTGACCGTTTTGGCATCATCCGTGAAGTTTATATTGAGTACGACCCGGTCATCAAAGACGTAGACCGAGTTGACAGGCGCCGTACCCAGGCAGCCCCTCCCCGCGGCTCTCGCGCAGGAACGCGTACACGGCCCTCCCGTCTCTTGCGCCCCTCCCGGAACTGTCCACATCAGTGTAGCCAATCCAGTCCGCCAAGGGCTGCAGCTCGGACAACGCGGCGATGGAGGGCTTCTTCGGCCTGCTCAAGAAGGAGTTCTGGCACGGCAGGGACTGGTCGGACTGGACCCCCGCCCGCTTCATCGAGGAGCTCGGGGGCTGGATCGGCCGATACAATACGGAGAGGTGCAGCGATGCGCTCGGTGGCCGCACGCCGGCCGAGCTCCGCTCCGCGCTGGGAAGGGCCGCGTAACGGTCCAAGAAATCGTCCGCAGTTCCCATTCTTGCCCCTTTGGGACGGCTTCTTGTTGGGGCGTGTCTGCCCCAAACCCTGCTAGGAACGAGTACAGCAAACTGGAATTTTAAATTAGTCTTTGCAAATAACCTTTGAACCTTCACCATCAATTACAATTCCCTGACGATTGTTAATTGGGCATAGATTCAAATCCGAAAACTCAGTCATTATTTTCTCGGTAACTTTCTTAAATGGTGCTGTGAGATAATGCGGAAGAACATAGAAATCAATCAAATTAAGCCCTGCATCATCTTCTTGTGAGTAGTCCTCCGGCTTTTCATCCATTTGCTCGATATATTGGATGTTTGGAGCGCATACAATCGCACCTGCCGATTCACCAATCATCAGTTTTCCCTTTGCCAATTCTTTCTTCAACAGCTCATCCGTTCCCGTTTTACGGAGCTGGTCTATAAGGAAAAAAGAATTTCCGCCGGTAAAATAGATCACATCCGCATCTTCAAAAAGAGACTGTATCGTTGAATAAGCCTCCGTTGAAATATCAATTTCAGTTACGATTGCTCCCAACTTTTTGAATAATTTTCGAGCCGAGCCGACATAACCGGTGTAGTCTTCACGCAGCGAAGCTGTTGGAATAAATGCGACTTTTTTATTTTCAATTTCTTCCTTTATCAGACTTCCTACACTTGAAAAGTGCGAACATAAAAACAGTTTCATCAATATTCTCCTTTATATATAAAATCTAATTTGTTGAACTAAGCCGTGTATACCATACTCTCCAATGAAAGAACGCCCTGATATAGCGAAATATTGCCGTTTTCCTGCATACGTGCGTACGCACTCCACAGGAATTCTAAGGGGCCTGCCCCCTTAGCACGCGGACTTTGGAACAAAGTCTAGTGTGCTACGCCTTGCCAGAGGTGTACTGGCTCCCGGTACGCACGTACGCAGCAATTGCCATCAATGCGTCATATGGGTGGCGATCAAGTTCGCACAAACCGACCTTGATCCCGAAAAACAAAAGGTAGGATACCATCACCACGATGATATCCTGCCTTTTGTTCGTTCCTGTTTACCGTTCCGAGTAGTCCTTCCGCAGAATTTCCGATAAACAAAAAACGTACCCGAACCCTTTCTCGTAAAGAATCGGGTTCGAGTACGAACTGAATGCTGGAGCAATATAAAACCACCACAAAGGTGCCTGTCCCCTTTGTGGCGGTTTTGGGTCAGTCCTAGAGCGTGTGGCCGTAAGCGTTGGCGGCCTTGATGGCGGCGGCGAATTTCTCGTCGGTGAAGGGCTCCGGGTTGCCTTGCTTCCATTCGTTGGTGGCGTGCGCGTACTCGCACAGGGCAGGGATATCAGCCTCGGAAAGCCCGACCTGCTCAAGCGTCACGGGCAGGCCCATCTGATTGTTAAAGGCGGCGTAGCGCTCAAGGTTCTCGGTATCGCCCGTATAGGCGAACAGTACCAGCACACCCAGGCTTACGACCTCGCCGTGCAGGTAGGAGCCCTCGCGCGGAATGCTGCAGGAAGCGTTGTAGAACGCGTGCGCCACGCTCGAGTTGTAGTAGTAATCGTTTTGGTTGGTCAGGTTCGAGACATAGCCCGTGTTGACCACGATATCGAGCGCGATCTGCTTGACGGCTTCGGTCGACAGGTTCTGGCGAACGTCCTCAAGACCCTGGACGCCAAAGGTAAACAGCGGCTCGGAGCAGGTGTGGGCGAGTGCTAGGCCAAGGCCTGCCGTGTGCTCCAGGTTGCCGGCGCTCGTGGCGTACTCGACCTCGGGCTGCTTGGACAGGGCATCACCCACGCCGGCCCAGAAGTACTCCGCCGGAGCCTCGGCGATGATCTTGGGGTTGATGAAGATGTGCGCAGGTCGGTTAGGGTACGAATAGCCCTCGAGCGAGCCGTCGTCGTTGTAGACAACGGCAATGGCGGTCGCGGCGGAGCAGTTGGAACAGATCGTCGGTACCGTAAAGACAATCTTCTTGAGCTCGATAGCTGCGGTCTTCACGGTGTCGAGCGCCTTGCCGCCGCCGCATGCGATAAGCACGTCAGCTTCCTGGCAGGCAGGGGAGTTTACGACCTTGGCGATATTTGCGCGCGTACTGTTGGTGCCGTAGACGCGCGTCTCCAGAATCTCGACGTCGGTACCTGCCAGCGCAGCTTCGATACCGGGAAGTGCTGCGGCCAGTGCTCGTTTACCACCAATGATGGCGACCTTGGTTGCTCCGTACTCGGCCAACGCGCCGTGCAGCTCGTCAAAGCAGTCCTCGCCGACGGTGTAGTCGCTCATTCCAATCGTGCGCATAGCAGCCTTCTTTCGTTAGATAAAGTGCTTTCAGGTATTTTGCTCCAAGTGAGTGCTTGCGACCGCGAGAAATTACTAAAGTATGAAACCGATGTTGAGGGTTTTTCGCCGGCGTTGACCGTGCTACCATACAGCGCATAAGCGTTGATGGGGACGAGTAGTCGGCCGTCCGTGTGCTACAGAGAACGGGGAGCGCTGAGAACCCGTGCATGCGACCGATGAAAATCACCCCGGAGCTGCGGTCCCAACGGACGCGCCGTACAGGCACGTCTTAGTAGACATCGCCGAGATGGTCGTCGATACAGGCCAGCCGAGTAACGGATGCGAGCGCGCTGTAATGCGGGTGAGGGCATCTAAGCTGGGTGGTTAAGCGAAGAGCTTTTGCGGGCAGACGGCCCGTTTTGTGGCGCTTCGTCCCAGCTTGCAGGGACGGGCGCTTTTTTGGTGCCCAGAGGGCGTGCGCGCCCATGACAAGAAAGGGGTACCGTGGCAAACGAGTACAAGCAGACGATGAATCTGCCCAAGACCGGTTTTCCCATGCGTGCCGGTCTTTCCAAGTCCGAGCCCAAGCGACTCAAGGACTGGCAGGACAATAAGGTCTACGAGCAGGTTCTGAAGAAGAACGAGGGTCACAAGAAGTTCGTGCTGCACGACGGCCCTCCGTACGCCAACGGTCCGATCCACATCGGCCACGCCATGAACAAGATTTCCAAGGACATGATCAACCGCTACTGGATGATGCAGGGCTATGAGGTTCCCTACGTCCCCGGTTGGGACTGCCACGGCCAGCCGATCGAGCACAAGGTCGAGGAGAAGCTTGGCACCGAGAAGTTCAACCAGACCCCCACGGCCAAGATTCGTGAGCTCTGCAACGAGTTCGCTGTCGAGAACATCGAGCTGCAGAAGGCCGGTTTCCGTCGCTTGGGCGTGCTCGGCGACTGGGACAACCCCTACCTGACGCTCTATCACCAGCATGACGCCGCCGACATCGAGGTTTTCAAGGCGATGTTCGATAAGGGCATGATCTATCGCGGCCACAAGCCGGTTCACTGGTGCAAGCACTGCCACACTGCGCTGGCCGAGGCCGAGATCGAGTACTCCGACGAGACGAGCCCGTCCATCTTCGTGCGCTTTGAGATGACCTCCAAGCCCGCCGGCCTCGAGAACTTCGACGGCCCGGTCGACTTCATCATCTGGACGACTACGCCGTGGACCATCCCGTCCGACCAGGCCGTTTCCCTCAAGCCCGGTGCCGCCTACGTCGCCGTTGAACACGAGGGCCGTGCCGAGGTCATGCTCGAAGACCTGGCTCCCAAGTGCTGCGAGGAGTTTGGCTGGGAGTATACCCCGGTCATGGTCGACGGCAAGCCCTACGTGGTTCCTGCCGAGACCTTCCACCACATCCACTACAAGCAGCCGATCTTTGACGGCGTTGAGGGCGTGGCGCTGCTGGCCGATTACGTCGGTGTCGATGACGGTACCGGTATCGTCCACAACTCGCCTGGCCACGGCGTCGACGACTACTTCGCCTGCCTCAAGGAGGGCATCACCGACATCTGCATGCCGGTCGATGACGACGGCAAGTTCTACACCGGCGAGGAGTTTGGCACCGGCGGCCCCTTTAGCGGCATGGATACCGATGAGGCCAACCCGCACATCATCGAGTTCCTGCGCGAGCGCGGCACCCTGGTCCTCGAGAAGAAGATCACGCACAGCTATCCGCACTGCTGGCGCTGCAAGCACCCGGTGCTCTTCCGTGCTACCGACCAGTGGTTCGTCTCGATGGACAAGACCGGTTTGCGCGAGCAGGCTGGCAAGGAGGTCCGTGAGAACGTCAAGTGGTATCCGGCTCACGCCGCCAACCGCATCGGCGCCATGGTCGAGCAGCGTCCCGACTGGTGCATCAGCCGTCAGCGCAACTGGGGCGTGCCTATCCCCAGCTACACCTGCGCCGACTGCGGCGAGAAGGTCATGAACGACGCCACGCTCGACGCCGTCATCAAGCTCTTCCACGAGAAGGGCTCCGACGCCTGGTTCACTGACGCTCCCGAGAGCTACCTGGGCGAGGCCTGCGTCTGCCCCAAGTGCGGCGGCCATCACCTCAAGGCCGATAAGGACATCCTCGACGTGTGGTGGGACTCCGGCGTCTCCTGGAAGGCCGTCTGCGAGTATCGCCCCGAGCTGGAGTATCCGGCGGACGTGTACCTCGAGGGCTCCGACCAGCACCGCGGTTGGTTCCAGAGCTCGCTGCTCACCTCGGTGGGCGCCAACGGCCACGCTCCGTACAAGGCGGTCGTCTCGCAGGGCTTCACGCTCGACGGCCAGGGCCGCAAGATGTCCAAGTCGCTCGGTAACGTCATCGACCCCAATAAGGTCTGTGACGAGATGGGCGCCGACATCATCCGTCTGTGGGTCGCCTCGGTCGATACCAGCTCCGACGTCTCCATCGATCACGAGATTCTCGCCCGTACGTCCGATGCCTATCGTCGTTTCCGCAACACGCTGCGCTTCCTGCTCTCCGAGCTCGAGGGCCAGTTTGAGCCCGAGACCGACGGCGTCGCTTTTGCCGACCTGCTGCCGCTCGACAAGCTCATGGTTGCCCGTCTGACCCAGGTCCAGGCCGAGGTCGACGACGCTTACTCTTGCTACGAGTTCCCGCGCGCTTACCGTGCGCTTTACGACTTCGTGGTTACCGAGCTTTCCAACGTGTACCTCGACGCCCTGAAGGATCGTCTGTACTGCGACAAGCCCGGTTCGCTCGAGCGCCGCAGCGCCCAGACCGTGCTTGCCGAGCTCTTCTCGATGCTCATGCGCGACCTGCAGCCGATCCTGTCCTACACGGTCGACGAGGCCATGGCCTATGCACCAGCCGGCTGCGTCGATCACCAGAAGTACGCCGCGCTGCTCGATTGGTATAAGTCGCCCATTACGGTCGACGAGGCCAATGAGTTTGAGGGCGTGCTTGAGGCTTCGCTCGAGCTCCGTAGCGCCGTGACCAAGGCCCTTGAGGATGCCCGCTCCGCCGGCACCTTCACTAAGAGCCAACAGGTCCGCGTCAAGGCGGTCGTTCCCGCCGAGATGTATGCGCTGCTGACCGGCGACAAGGCCGTTGACCTGGCCGAGTTCTACATCGTCTCCGCTGTTGAACTGACCCAGGGCGAGGAGCTCTCCGTTGCCATCGAGGCTGCCGAGGGCGAGTGCTGCGACCGTTGCTGGAACTACCGCACCACCGTCGGCGAGTACAACGGCCACGCACATATTTGCAAGAGGTGTGCGGAAGCCCTTTAAGGCACGGTAACTCGGCATTTTAGTTATAGGGAGTATTTGGGCGCCCTCGCCCCTTTTGCTCCGCTGAATAAAAGCGGCATTCCGTTATCGGGAATGCCGCTTTCTTTTATGCTGGTTATTTATCTGACGTTAGCGAATGTGTCGTGCGCTCTGCGTGTGGCAATATAAGATGGTTATTTGCGTTAAACGGAATTTGATTATCTGAGGGTAGGGGATTTCTTTGGGTCGTGGTGCGGATATGACGCCGCCTTTGCGTTGGCGGTTGGGTGCTGCTGGTGGGGTGGCGCTGGTTGTGCTGCTTGTTGACCAGCTGACCAAGCTTGCGGTTCGTGCCGTGGGCGACGCTTTGCATGTGACCGTCATCCCCGGTGTTATCGACTTTATGTTTGTCCGCAATATCGGTGCTGCCTTTAGCATGGGCGAGGGGCATAGCATCGCGTTTGCCGCGCTGGCGTTGGCGGTCATTATCGCTATTGCCGTGTACCTCGTTCGTGCACCCCAGCTCGCCCATCTTGAGGTTGTGGGCATGGCGATGGTTGCGGGCGGTGCTATCGGCAACGCTATCGATCGTTTGGCCTTTGGCTTCGTGACTGATTTTATTGCCACCACCTTCATCGACTTCCCCGTCTTCAATGTGGCCGATATCGGCATCACCGTAGGCGTCGTGCTTGCCCTCTTTGGCTACATGTTCTTGAGCCCCGCGGCCCGTGAGGTCGATGCGACCGCCGAGCTTAACGCTCGTGACGAGGCCCGCGCCAAGCGCAAAGCCAAGCAGCGTGGGGAGCGTGCCCGCAAGATTCGCGAAAGGAATGAGCGCTAATGGCCGACATCCATATCCTTGTTGCCGACGATGCCGCTGGTCAGCGCCTTGACGCCTATCTGGGCGCCAATGACGGCTGCCCTACGCGCTCTGCCTGCGCGCATCTGATCGAGGGCGGCGCCGTAATCGTGAACGGCGAGACCTGTTTGTCAAAAAAGTATGCCGTACGCGCCGGTGACCGCATCTCGGTTGACCTGCCCGAGCCTCACGATCCGACTGACGTGATTCCCGAGGCCATTCCCCTCGATATCCGCTACGAGGACGATTACCTCATCGTGCTTTCCAAGCAGCGCGGCCTGGTGTGCCATCCTGCGCATGGTCATGAGAGCGGTACGCTCGCGAATGCCCTGGTCTATCACTGCGGTATCGACCATCTGGGCACCATGCAGGGTGAGGACCGCCCCGGCATCGTGCATCGCCTGGATCGCGATACCTCGGGCCTTATGCTCGCGGCAAAAGACGACGACACCCAGCGCGCGCTTCAAAATCTCATCCGTACGCGTACGCTCGACCGCCGCTACATTACGCTCGTTCACGGACACATCGCCATGGACGAGGGCACTATCAACACCGGTATTGCCCGCTCAACGCGCGACCGCGTGAAGATGGCGGTTTCTGATGACCCCTTTGCGCGCCAGGCCATCACGACCTTCAAGGTGCTCGAGCGCTTTGATTCCACGCGTTTCGACGACGGCTACACGCTCGTCGAGTGCCACCTTTTTACCGGCCGCACGCATCAGATTCGTGTGCACATGCGCCATATCAACCACGCTTGCGTGGGCGATCCGCTGTACGGCAAGTGCGATGCGCGTGCCGATCAGGGTCTGACCAGGCAATTCCTCCATTCCTGGCGCGTGGCGTTCGATCATCCCGTGACGGGAGAGCGCATTGAGTGCCGCGACGAGCTGCCGTGGGATCTCGCCGCCGTCCTCGACGACTTAGCCCCGCGTTCGCTTGGTCGCACTACTGCCGGCGACGAAATCGTACCGCAGCTCGGTCTGCTCGAAGCCTAGCCAGTATTAGGTGGTTTCTTGAACTCGGTAAGCCTGCGGTAAGATATACGGTTGTTTACGTAACGCGTTCCTGGGAGCCTGCATGCTCGCCTTTTTACAAACCAACACACCCATCGTGATCTTCAACCAGATTGTCGTCACGCTGCTCACGGTCTGCTTCTTGTACCAGGTGGTCTTCTTTGTCATCGGTGCTCTCCGCGGCGAGGTCGCGCCTCCCAAGGCCAAAAAACTCCACCGGTATGCCTTCTTTATTGCAGCACACAACGAGGAGGCCGTTATCGCCAACCTCGTTCGCTCCATCAAGGACCAGGATTATCCGTCCGAGCTCATCGAGGTCTTCGTGGTCGCCGATGCGTGCACCGATAACACCGCGCAGCTCGCGCGCGAGGCGGGCGCTGTCGTGTACGAGCGAAACGACCTGGCCCGTAAAGGCAAGAGCTGGGTCATGGACTTTGGTTTTGACCGCATTCTTAACGAGTATCCCGATACCTTTGAGGGCTACTTTATCTTCGATGCCGACAACGTTATCTCCCGCGATTACGTCTCCAAGATGAATGACGCCTTTGACCAGGGCTTCCATGTGGTCACAAGCTACCGCAACTCCAAGAACTTTGGCAGCTCGTGGATCTCGGCTGCCAACGCCACTTGGTACCTGCGCGAGGCGCGTTTCCTTAACAACGCGCGTAATATCTGCAAGACGTCCTGTGCCGTCTCGGGTTCGGGCTACCTCATCTCCGCCAGTGTTATCGAGGGTATGCACGGCTGGCAGTTCCACACGCTGACCGAGGACATCCAGTTCACTACGTTCTGTGCCATTCACGGCATTCGCATCGGTTATGCGCCGGCGGAGTTTTTTGACGAGCAGCCCGTGACGTTTAAGGCGTCCTGGAAGCAGCGTATGCGCTGGACCAAGGGCTTCTACCAGGTGTTCTTTACCTACGGTAAGCATCTGGTCAAGTCGACCTTCCGTTATCACCGCTTTGCCGCCTACGACATGTTTATGACGATTGCTCCGGGTATGCTGCTGTCCCTGATCTCCATGCTCGCCAACGCGACCTTCCTCATCGTGGGCGGGCTTTCGCACGGCTTCTTGGCCACCGAGGTTGAGATGCAGGCTTGTGCCGCCTCGCTCATTATGACCTTCGCGATGATGTATCAGACCTTCTTTATCCTGGCGCTGCTCACGACTATCTTCGAGTACAAGCACATCCATTGCGCGCAAAAGTGGCGCCTGGTGACCAACCTGTTTACCTTCCCGATCTTTATGTTCAGCTATATCCCCATTACGGTGGCTGCGTTGTTCCTGAAGGTCGACTGGGTCCCGACGCAACACGCCGTCAACGTTACCCTCGACGAGGTCATGCAGGGCGCTAAATAACCACCACCAAAACCACCACGAAGGGGACAGGCACCTTTGTGGTGGTTTTTGCTTTTGAGTGACTGCCCCGGGAGGTGCATGATGTTCTACATCCCATTTTGGATCTGCGCTTTTGCCGGCGCGGTGATTGATGCCCGTGAGCGGCGGTTTCCCAATGAGCTTGCCGGCGTGTGTGCGGTGGCGGCGCTTGCAGGCGTTTGGCTCGACAGAGGTGTTAACACGGCGCTTGACCACGCCGGTCTTGCGGTCATCGTCTACCTTGCCCTTGTGCTCACTGAGTCGCTCTGGCGTCGTGTTCGCCAAGCCTCCGGCATCGGCATGGGGGATGCCAAGGCGCTCTTCGCGCTTTGCACGCTCGACCCTCTGGGGGGCATCGTGGCATTTGCCGTCGCGCTCCTGGTCCTGGCCCTCTCCTGCCTCTTCACAAAATCGCGCTCCCTGCCATTGCTCCCGTTTTTTGTGCCGATTTTTGCCATAATCGAGGTCGTGGGCTGCACATTGTAACCGATTGCGCATCCTTTTTAAGGAGCATGCCATGGCAACTAATCAAGAAACGGCCGTCATTAAGGCGCGCATGGACCGCATTCCCGCGGCGTTGTCGCCCGAGCTGGTCGAGCGTATCGCCGCCGACCGCGCCTCGGGTGTCGTTAATCCTTATCGATGCGGCGATGACCAGGTCATTCGTCGTATTGATCGCGCTGCCGACAAAGGCACGCTCATGCGACCGGCATTTATGCGCGACACCGAAAAGATCCTTCATCTTCCTGCGTACACGCGTTATGCAGGCAAAACGCAGGTCTTTAGCTTTCGCAGCAACGACGATCTGTCGCGGCGCGGCCTTCATGTGCAGCTCGTCTCGCGCATTGCCCGCGATATCGGCCGTGCCCTGGGCCTCAACTGCGATTTGATCGAGGCGATTGGCCTGGGCCACGATTTGGGCCACACGCCCTTTGGCCATGCCGGCGAGCGTTTCCTCAACGATATCTATCACGAGCGTACGGGTCGTTATTTTTTCCATAACGTGCAGTCCGTCCGCGTGCTCGACGAGCTGTACGGCCGCAACGTGTCGCTCCAGGCGCTCGACGGCGTGCTGTGCCATAACGGCGAGTACGAGCAGCGTGTCTTTGAACTCTCGGACATGGTGTCGTTTGACCAGTTCGACCGTACCCTCGAGGACTGCATTGCCACGGGCTATGGCGCGATCGAGCACCTGCGCCCCATGACGCTCGAGGGCTGTGTGGTCCGCATTTCGGATATCCTCGCCTACGTTGGGCGCGATCGCCAAGACGCCATTGCGGCGGGCCTGTTGTCACCCGACGCTTTTGACGATGGCCTGGGCGGGGCTTACAACAGCTGGATCCTCACGCACGCTTCTATCGATATCGTTGAGCATAGCTACGGCAAACCGCGTATCGAGATGAGCGAGGACCTGTTTGAGGAGATCCGGCGGGCGAAGCGCGAGAACTACGAGAAGATCTATAGCAAGGGCGGTATCGAAGGCGACTCCGAAGTGGAACTGCGCGAGGCCTTCGAAAAGCTCTACGACCGTTGCCTGCAGGATATAAACGAGGGTGACGAGTCCTCCTACATCTTTAAGCACCACATTTCGCGTGTTGAGCAGCAGCTTTCCTACTACGATCGCGCCTATGCCTGGCAGGATGACAAGGATCAGGCCGTCGTCGATTACATCGCAAGCATGACGGATGGTTATTTCTGCGAGCTGACGAGCAAATTGTTCCCAGGTCTAAAGTTTCCGCACCGCACCTATATTAACGAACGGTAGTTCGTATCCTTTCGGTATACTGTTGGTCAACAACGATTTTGATTAATGCACGGGATGGCTATGGACGACCTTTTTTCTGCTTCGACGCGCGAGCGCTCCTTTAAAAATGCGCCGCTTGCGGTGCGTATGCGCCCCAATTCGCTCGACGAGTATGTGGGCCAGCAAAAGGCCGTCGGTAAGGGCTCGTGGCTGCGCGCCGCGATTGAGCATGATGTGCTGTCGAGTGTGATTCTGTACGGCCCCGCCGGTACGGGCAAGACGACGCTGGCCCATATTATCGCCAACCATACCAAGAGTGAGTTTGTCGAGGTCAGCGCCGTGACGGGCACCGTGAAGGACCTGCGTCGCGTGATCGACGAGGCAAAGACGCGCCTGAATACGTACGACCGCCGCACCATTCTTTTCATCGACGAGATTCATCGCTTCTCTAAGTCGCAGCAGGATGCCCTGCTGCATGCGGTCGAGAACCGCATCGTCATTATGATTGGCGCCACGACGGAAAACCCGTACTTTGAGGTCAACTCCGCACTGTTGTCGCGTGGGCGCGTGGTAGAGCTTGAGCACCTGAAGGACGAGGATATCGCCACGCTCATTGAGCGTGCGCTCGAGGCGCCGCAGGGTTTAAACGGTAAGTTCTCGGCCGATGAGGATACGGTTAAAACCATTTGCACATTGGCCGCGGGCGATGCTCGCTCAGCACTCACGACGCTCGAGCTTGCGAGCGAGATTGCCGTTACGCGTCCCGATACCGAGGGAACGCCAGCGCCGGCGGCGGGGGAACGCTATCCCATTACCGTCGATGACGTGAAGATTGCCAACCCGCGCCGCGGTTTTTCGTATGACAAAAACGGCGACATGCACTATGACATTATCAGTGCGTTCATCAAGTCCATGCGCGGCAGCGACCCCGATGCCACGATCTATTGGCTCGCGCGCATGATTGACGCGGGGGAGGATCCTAAGTTTATCGCCCGTCGCATTATGATTCAGGCTTCTGAGGATGTTGGCAATGCCGATCCGCAGGCACTTTTGGTGGCACATGCCGCGTTTAAGTCTGCCGAGGTCATTGGCTATCCCGAGTGCCGCATTAACCTGGCTCAGGCTGCACTCTATGTGTGCTTGGCGCCTAAATCCAACGCGTGCGAGGCTTCGATCGATGCGGCGCTGGCCGATATCCACTCTAGTGGGCTTCGCGAGGTGCCGAGTTATCTACGCGATCGCCATCGCCCGGGCAGCGATGAATACGGTGTGTATAAGTATCCGCACGATTATCCCGAAGGCTGGGTCGACCAGCGCTATTTGCCCGAAGGCTTAGAACGCGGTGCATTTTGGCAGCCTGCCGGCCGCGGTTGGGAAGAATGGCGCGTAGAGCAAAGCGAACGCGACCGCAGCGGGAATGCACCGAAGTAGCTGCTGATAATTTTGTCCCACGTTGCTGCTCTTGGCATGTTCGGTCCCCTTTGGGGTACCATGGAAAGCGTTTGTATTTCGATTCCTTTGGGAGGCTTGTATGAGTCCCATTCAAATCGCCTTGCTGCTGCTTGCCGTTGCCGGCGTGTGGGCTATCGTTGAGCTTGCGCTCACCCTGCGCAAAACCCGCACCGTTGTCGACTCGCTCGACAAGACGGTAACCGACCTCAACAATACGATTGCCGAGGCGCAGCCCGTGGTGGCAAAGCTTGATGGCGCCGTTGACGAGCTTACGCCGGCACTTGCCCAGATGGAGCCGCTCCTCAAGTCGAGCAAGACTGCCGTTGATGCTCTGACGTCTAACCTCGTTGAGGTTGAGGCGGTCGTTCGCGACATTTCCGAGGTCACGGGCAGCGTGGCCGAGGCCAGCAATGCCGTATCGAGCGTGACTGATTCTGCTGCTGGCGCCGTGCAGAAGCTCTTCAATAAGGTGAAGGCTCCTGCAGCCGACGCCGATCGCAAGCTCGCCGCTGCCGCTGCCGAGGCCGAGCAGCCCACTGAGCGCGTTCTGATTGGCGACGACGATGCCGCTGCTGACGACGATGATGTTCAGAAGCCCGCTGCTAAGCCTGCTCAGTATTACACCTATACGCCTGCCGAGACCTCCGAGGAGTCCTGCGATGAGTAGCGAAGCAACCTGCCCCATTACGCTGAGCGTTGCTGGTGATCCGCGTCTCGCGCGCTTGGTGCGCATGACGGCCGCCAACGTCGGCGCCCTGTGCTCTATGTCCGTCGATCGCATCGAGGATATCCGCATGGCTGCCGAGGAAGCCTTCATCTTTGGGTGCACCGCGGTCGACTGCGACGACATCACGATCAATTTCGATGTGGACGAATCTCACGTCGGCATGACCTTTACCTTTGGGGAACAGGCCACCGTCGACGAGGATGACCAGGCTACTGTGTATGCCGAGCTCATTCTTGCAAGCGTGTGCGATTCCTACGAAAAGACTGCGGCGCCCCTAACGCTTTCCCTCGACCTCAAGGCGGATATCTAATATGACCGAACGTTCCCGGAGCGGCAAGACCGCTTGGGACAAGGAGAAAACCCGCGAGCTGTTTCGTCGTTATAAGGAGACCGGTGATCCGGATGCCCGCGAGCAGCTCGTCATGTCCCATATGAATCTGGTAAGGTTTCTTGCCAACAAATTTAAGAACCGCGGCGAGCCGCTCGATGACCTTTTGCAGGTCGGGTACTTGGGCTTGCTCAAGGCTATCGACCGCTTTGACCCTGAACGCGGACTCGAGTTCACGACGTTTGCCACGCCCACCATCTTGGGCGAGATTAAGCGCCACTTCCGCGACAAGGGCTGGAGTGTGCGCGTGCCGCGTCGTCTGCAGGAGCTCTCTGCCAAGGTTAACCAGGCCACCGATAAGCTCACCAACGAGCTTCAGCGTTCGCCCAAGGTTGAGGAAATCGCCGATTACCTCGACGTGACTGTCGACGAGGTGCTCGAAGCCATGGAATCGTCCTCGGCCTATACCTCGGTGCCCATCGAGGCTCCCGGCGCGTCCGACTCCGACGATGCTCCCTCGATTCTCGATCGCTATGCCGACGACGACAACGAGCTCGACTTTACCGATGACCGTCTGGTAATCGAGGAAGCCATCCGCGATTTCTCGCCTCGCGAGCGCGAGGTTATCGAGCTGCGTTTTGTGAAGGGCATGACCCAGATCGAGATTGCCAAGAAGCTGGGCATCTCGCAGGTGCAGGTTTCGCGTCTGCTGCGCCGCACGCTTAAGAAGATTCAAGATAAGATTGACCCCGACGGAGTGATGGTTCGTTCATGAGTGAGCACCCCCAACAAATCGACCGCACGCTTCGCGATACCCGCATTCTGACGCTGCGCATTTGGGGCGTCGTCGGCTGCATTGTCATCGCTGCCGTCATCTTTAACCTTATGGGCATCCTGGCACCGGTCATCGAGTTTCTCGCTGTCGGCTCCATCATCGCTTTTGTGATGTCTCCGATCACCAACTGGCTCGAGCATCACGGCGTCGGACGTGGCCTCGGTTCGCTCATCGCGCTCATTGTGGTTGTTGCCGTGCTCGTCGGCGTCGTCTGCATCCTATCGCCTATTTTGCTCGGTCAAATCATGGAAGTCCTGAGCCGCCTGCCCGAGCAGCTTCGTGTTGCGGGTGGTGATCTCAACGAGATGCTCTCGCACGCCAAGACGCTCAACAACACGCCGCTCAAGGAGTATCTGGACGACAATCTTTCTTCGCTGGTTACCGTAGCGTCCAAGTACGTCTCGCAAATCGCTGCGGAGCTCGGCCGCGGCGTGTTTCCGCTCATTACCAACACGGCCTCGCAGCTGTTCGTCATCTTCCTGGGTCTGGTGCTTGCCTACTGGCTTGCCTGCGATTATCCCCGCATGCACCACGAGGTCTGCACCATCATCGGACAGGAAAAAGAGACCTCGTACCGCTTTATGGTTGCCATCCTTTCACGCTCGGTCGGCGGCTATATGCGCGGCATGGTCGTGACGTCCATCTGCGGTGGCTTTTTGGCTTTTATCGGCTTTACGCTCATTGGCCATCCATACGCAGCGCTCATGGCCATCTTTACCGGCATCATGCATTTGGTTCCGGTTGTCGGTCCCTGGGTGAGCGCGGCGATCGCCACGGTGCTCGGTTTTATGTTCAGCCCTATGCTGGCGTTATGGACGCTTGTCGTGACCATGGTGGCTCAAAACGTCACCGATAATGTCATTTCGCCTAAGGTCATGCAGAGCTCGGTGCAGGTGCATCCCGTTATGAGCCTGACGGCTCTCGTTATCGGTTCGGCACTCATGGGTCCCATCGGCATGGTTATCGCCATTCCGCTGTGCGCGGCCCTCAAGGGCATCTTCGTCTACTACTTTGAGAACGAGACCGGGCGTCAGCTCGTGGCATACGATGGCGCCGTGTTTAAGGGCACGCCGTATCGCGATACCGAGGGCAACCCGGTCGCCGCCTACGACGCGCTTGGAGACGATACGTTCATCTATGAGTCCGAGCTCATCGGCAACGAGACCGCGCCCGAGGCCCAGGCCATGCCCAAGCCCGAGCTCGATAATCCCTGGATTAAGCTCTCAGGCCTGCAGCCCGACGCGACGGGTTTCTTTAAGAACCCCTTTGCCAAGGACGACGACACAAGCTCTGACGACGACACCAAAACCGGCATCGACGGCTCCATGGACGATTCGGATTCCAAATAGGCCCTGTTAGCGTTTCTTGATGTTGTAAATAACAATAAACGCGATCAAAGCGATTGATAAGGGGCCAGCCACATAGAAAAAGATGGCGTCAATTGCGCTTAGGGTGTAATACGCTTTATCGCCAGATGTTACTGCGTACAATGCGTAGCCAAATCTCGGCTGGTTCACATACCAGCTCGAGTAAGCGAAGATTGCTAAAAGGGCTACCGAGGTTAGTGCATTCACGACAAACCGTTTGCTATTCATCGATCGCTCCTTCCGGACGATTCTTATATGCAATTATACCGAAATCATTTTTTTCAAAGTATTTGACAGACCTAAATAACGTGCACTTTCGCTGGAGGGTCGCTGTTTGGCGGCCCTCTTTTTTGCACAGGCGCGGTGGGATGGTAATATCGTTACGTTTGAACTGTTTCGATGTGAAACCGAGGAGATTCCCTCTATGAGTGCTGACTACCCGTCAATGACTACGGCCGAGATTCGCTCCAAGTTCCTCAACTTCTTTGAGGAGCGCGGTCTTAAGCTCTATCCTTCTTCGTCCCTCGTCCCTGACGATCCTTCGCTGCTGCTTGCCAACGCCGGCATGAACCAGTTTAAGGAGTACTACCAGGGCAAGAAGACCATGAAGGAGATCGGCGCGATCTCCTGCCAGAAGTGCGTCCGCACCAACGACATCGACTGCATCGGCGAGGACGGCCGTCACCTGTCCTTCTTTGAGATGCTCGGCGACTTCTCCTTTGGCGGCGTCTCCAAGCAGCAGGCCTGCGCTTGGGCCTTTGAGCTCATCACCAAGGAGTTCAAGCTGCCGCTCGACCGCCTGTACTTCACCGTCTTTACCGAAGACGACGAGACCCATGACGTGTGGCGCTCCCTGGGCGTTGCCGAGGATCACATCTCCCGCCTGGGCGAGGACGACAACTTCTGGGCCGCTGGCCCCACCGGCCCCTGCGGTCCGTGCTCCGAGATCTACTTTGACATGGGCGAGGAGGTCGGCTGCGGCAGCCCCGACTGCAAGCCCGGCTGCGACTGCGACCGCTTCCTGGAGTTCTGGAATCTCGTCTTTACCCAGTACGACCGCCAGGAGGACGGCTCCATGCCGGAGCTGCCGCACCGCAACCTCGATACGGGCATGGGTCTGGAGCGCATGGCCGCCATCATGCAGCACAAGACCGCTAACTACGACGGCGATCTGATGCAGCACCTCATCAAGCTGGGCGAGAAGATCAGCGGCAAGACCTATGACGCCGACGATTACTCCGGTGCTAGCCGCTCCCTGCGCATCATCGCCGACCACTCCCGTGCCGTCGACTTTATGATCTCCGACGGCATCCTGCCCGGTAACGAGGGTCGCGAGTACGTCCTTCGCCGCCTGCTCCGCCGTGCCGTGTTCCACGGTCGCCTGCTGGGCATCGAGGGCGCCTTCCTGACCAAGTTTATCGACGAGGTCAACGCCCAGATGGGCGAGGCCTATCCCGAGCTGCTCAAGAACGTCGCGCTCGTTAAGGGCATCGTCGCCTCCGAGGAGGAGCGTTTCTCAACGACGCTCGACAACGGCCGCGTTTACCTGGACGAGGCCCTGGCCGCGCTCGCCGACGGCGCTGTCCTTCCGGGCGATGTTGCCTTTAAGCTTCACGACACCTTTGGTTTCCCCATCGACCTGACCGTCGAGATTGCTGGTACCGCTGGGCACGACGTCGATATGGATGGCTTCACCGCTTGCATGGAGGACCAGAAGGCCCGCGCCCGCGCCAACGCCAAGGGCGATGCCTGGGGCAGCTTCAATGACGTGTGGGTCGAGCTTTCGGACAAGGTCGCTGCGACCGAGTTCGACGGCTATGACAACGACGTCATCGAGGGCGCCAAGGTTGTCGCTATCGTTCGCAACGGTGAGTCCGTTGAGTCCGCTGCCGCGGGCGAGGATGTCGAGGTCGTGCTCGACCACACTCCGTTCTATGCCGAGATGGGCGGCCAGCAGGGTGACGCCGGTGAGCTTTCCGCCGAGGGCGTTGCGCTGACCGTTTCCGATACCAAGAACCACAACGGCCTGTATGCTCACGTCGCCCACGTCACCGAGGGTACGCTGACCGTCGGTACTACCGTGACCGCCGCGCTCGACGCCGAGCGCCGTGGCTTCCTGCGTCGCAACCACACCGCCACGCACCTGCTCGACGCCGCGCTTAAGCAGGTCCTGGGCGAGCATGTCTCCCAGGCTGGCTCGCTGGTGACGCCCGAGCACCTGCGCTTTGACTTCACGCACTTCGAGGCCCTGTCCTCCGAGCAGCTCAAGGCTGTCGAGGACCTGGTCAACCAGCAGATCTTCGCCTCCAAGCCGGTCGTGACCCGCGTCATGGGCATCGACGAGGCCAAGGCCGCCGGTGCTGTCGCCCTGTTTGGCGAGAAGTATGGCGACGTCGTCCGCGTTGTCTCCGTGGGCGCCGAGGACCAGCCGTTCTCCCGTGAGCTTTGCGGTGGCACCCATGCCGCCAACACCGCCGAGATCGGCCTGTTCAAGATCATCTCCGAGTCCTCCACGGGCTCGAACGTCCGCCGTATCGAGGCCGTGACCTCCAAGGGTGCTCTCGACTACATGGCCGACCGTCTGGCGCTCGTCGACGCCGCCGCTGCTGCGCTCAAGTGCCGTGTGGATGAGGTTCCCGCCCGCGTGGAAAACCTGCAGGCTGAGCTGCGCGAGACGTCCAATAAGCTTAAGAAGGCGCTGACCGGTGGCTCCTCCGATGCTATCTCCAGCGCCATCGAGGGCGCCGTCGAGCTCGACGGCTACAAGCTCGTCGTCGCTGAGCTCCAGGGCCTTGAGGCTGCTGACCTGCGAAACGTCTGGGATACCGTGCACCAGAAGGTTGCCGGCCCCGTCGCCTGCGTCGTTGCCAGCGTGACCGAGAAGGGCACCCCGGCTCTGCTCGCCGCCGGCTCCGATGACGCCGTGAAGGCCGGTTTCCACGCCGGTAACGTGATCAAGCAGATCGCGGGCCTGGTCGATGGTCGCGGTGGCGGTCGTCCCAACATGGCCCAGGCCGGTGGCAAGAACGCCGCCGGTATCGCCGATGCCCTCGCGGCCGCCAAGACCGCGCTTGGCGCCTAAGAACATAAGTAGTCGCTGTGGTCGCGCTCGCACTGGACATAGGGGAGACCAGGATTGGCATTGCCGTCTCGAGCCGTGATGGCAAGATGGCAATGCCTGTCAAGGTGCTTCCGGCTGCCGAGGTCACTGGCATGGCCAAGACGTTCAGTTACCTGGTTGAGGACTATGAGCCCGATATCCTGGTAAGCGGACGTCCCTTGACCATGGCCGGTGAGCCCGGTCCCCAGGCCGAGCGCGTCGCCGCCGTGGCCCAAAAGATTGCCGACGAGCTCGAGCTTCCGCTGGAGTTTGAGGACGAGCGTCTGTCCTCGCAGGAGGCCAAGAGAATCCTGCGCGAGCAGGGGCTCAACGAAAAGCAGATGAGGGGCAAGATTGACATGATCGCCGCCAGCCTGTTCTTGCAGACATGGCTCGATCGTAAAAACGAGGAGGTTTCGCATGCCTAGCGCTTCCGATCCGCGCCAGCAGAATCGCTATGGGCAGCCTACGCCGCGCCCTGCCCAGCCTGGCCAGCGTCCGGCACAGCCGACCCAGCGCGCAGCTCAGTCTGCCGCGCGTCCGGTGCAGTCCTCCTCTCGTTCGGCCCAACCTGTTCAACGGACGGGTCAGCAGCCTTCTGCTCGTTCGGTTCAGCATCCGGCTTCTCACGCGGCTCAGCAGCCCACTGCTCGTTCGGCTCAGCCCGCAGGCGGTATTCGCTTTAAGCAGCAGGCACCTACCCAGAGAACGCAGGCCCCCCAATCGCATTCGCATCACGCTCGCGGCTCGCATGGCGTTGCTCCGGCGACCCGCTCGAGCTACAACACGCATGCTCGTCGCGGTGCCCAAAAGAAAAGCTCCCTGGTGCCTATGATTGTCGGCGTCGTGGTGGCCGTAATCGCGCTTGCTGCTATCGCTTTCTTTGTCGTGCCTGCCGTCAAGGGCTTCTTTACCGGTGAGGATACGAAGGTCACGGCTGGTCAGCAGGTTACGGTGACCATTCCCGACGGTGCTTCGGGCGATACGATCGCCTCGATTCTCTCCGAGAACCATATCGTCGAAAATCCTAAGGATTACTACGCGGCGGTGAAAAAGCTCAACGCCGATATGTCGCTTAAGCCTGGCACCTACTCGTTCTCCACGCTCATGGATGCGACCAAGGTCGTCCAGCAGCTCATGGAAGGCCCCAACGCGGGCTCCAATGCGCTGACTATCCCTGAGGGCCTGACAGTCGATCAAGTCGCGGACCGTGTGGCCCAGGCCTACGACAGCATCTCTAAGGAAGACTTCCTCAATCAGGCCAAGGCCTCTAACTACGTGGACGACTATAGCTTCCTTAAGGGCGCCGCCAACGATTCGCTCGAGGGTTTCTTATTCCCCAAGACCTATTCGTTAGGCGATTCGCCGACGGCTGATGACGTGATTCGCGCCATGCTCGATCAGTTTAAGACCGAGTACAAGTCGCTTGACTTTGCGAGCTGCGAAGCCAAGATCAAGGAACGCTACGGTGTGGAGATGTCCGACTACGACATCGTCAACTTGGCCTCTATCGTTGAGCGCGAGGGCCTCAACGCCGATCAACGTGCGCACGTGGCCTCGGTCTTCTACAACCGCCTTGCCGGCAAGCTCGACGGTCTGCGCTATCTCAACAGCGATGCGACCATGATGTATGTCACCGGCGGCGAGGTTACCGCCGACGACCTGCAGAGCGATAGCCCGTATAACACCTATAAGCACGAGGGCCTGCCGCCCACGCCCATCTGCTCTCCGTCGCTCGAGGCGCTCAAGGCTACCCTTGAGCCGACCGACTCCGATGACCTGTATTTCTACATTACACAGGACGAGGAGTATTTCTCGAAGACCTACGAAGAGCACCAACAGTCTTGGAATTGATCATGAGGATTTTTAGCCCCAAACGATATGTTGCCTCAGTCGACCGCATCGACCTCGATACCCTCTGGGCCGACGGCAAGCGCGCCATTCTACTCGACCGCGATAACACCTTGGTTCCGCGCGATACCGAGCAGGTCCCCGCTGCGGTTTCCGCTTGGCTCGAGGCCGCCCATGCCAAGGGCTTTAAGCTGTGCATGGTGTCCAATAACTGGCATCGCGACCAGGTCATGGCATCGGCGCGCGAGCTGGGGCTCGAGGCCATCAGCCACGCCATGAAGCCCGCTCCGTTTGCCCTGAAGGCGGGTCTTAAGCGTCTGGGCTCCACGGCCGACGAGGCCGTGCTGATCGGTGACCAGCTTTATACGGACGTGTGGAGCGGTAACTTTGCCGGCGTTGACACTATTCTGGTCAAGCCGCAGGCAACCCAGGACCTGTGGTACACGCAGATCTTCCGTATCTTTGAGCGCCGGGCCCTGCGCGACCTTCCCTGCGAGGAATAGGTTTCGCCATGTCTCAGCACATCAAACACGGCTGCGACCATATCTTCTTTATCGGATTTTTGGGCGCGGGCAAGTCGACGCTTGCGCGCAACGTGGGCACTATGTTCAAGCGTCGATTCATCGATACCGATCGTTTGGTTGTGCGTCGATGCGGCAAGTCGGTGACCGAGATATTTGAGACCGAGGGTGAGGATCGTTTTCGCGAGCTCGAGACCTCGGCACTCCGTTCGCTTCAAAGCGAGCGCAGCCTGCTGGTATCGTGCGGGGGTGGCATCGTCGAGACGCCGGTGAACATTGAGCTGATGCACGAGATGGGTACCTGTGTGTACCTCGAAGGTGACTTTGAGGACTCGTTGCGCCAGATTCGCCGCTCCGATACCCGGCCCGATTTCCGCTCGCCCGAGCACGCTGCGCGCCTGTTTGAGCATCGCCGTCCGCTGTATCGTCAGGCCGCCGATATTACCCTTGATATTCGCAACAAGTCCTTCGAGGACGTTTCCTACCTTTGTGCCGAGATGCTTTTGGAGCGTGGACTGCTATGATTCGCCGTCAACTTATCAATTTCCAAAACCGCAGTGTCGATGTCCGCGTCGGATTGGGCGCGTTCGAGGAGCTGCCGCGCATGTTTGCCTCGGCTGTGGGCAAGCCTAAGCGCGCGATGGTGGTTTGGAACGACGCTACATCCGAGCGTTTTGGCGAGGTTGTCGAGCATGCGCTGGTCGACGCCGGTTTTGTCGTGTCGATGCTCGTCCTCGAGGTTTCACCTGCCGGTGCTACGCTGGCTGATGCCGATACCGTCTTTGGCGCCCTGTCGGCTAACGGCATCACCTGCGACGATCTCGTTGTCGCTGTCGGCGACACAGCGACCTGCTCGGTCGTTTGCTGGTGTGCCAATCAGTGGTGCGGTCGCACCGAGTGCGCCTTGCTGCCGACGACGTTCGACGCCATGCTTACGGTCGCGACGACCATGAAGCCGCTTGTCGCCTCGTCGGCGAATGCGCTTCCCGCTATCGCGTTCTGTCCCGAGCCGGGCTTGGTCGTGTGTGACCTCGACCTTGTACGCGAGGCGGACCCCGAGGACCTCAAGCTCGGCTATGCGGTACTTGTTGGCACCATGCTTTCGAGTAGTAAGTCCCGCTGGAATCAGTTTACCGAGACCGTTCCTGAGATTCTCGCGGGCGAGGAGGTCGTGCTCGTCAATGCCGTTCAGTGGTCTCAGACTGCCCGCAAGGACGTACTGATGGCCACGAACCCGAGCGCCCGCCATGCGCTCGATTTTGGCAAGACGGGGGAGCGTACCCTGCGCGCCTGCTTGGGCGATGCCGCTTCGCAGGTGCCTGCCTACCAGCTGTTGTCCGAGGGCATGCGCTTTGAGGCGCGCCTAGCACACGATGCCTGCGACTTCGATATCGATTACGTCTTTGAGGTCGATGACTGCCTGGAGGACTTTGGTATCGAGGAGCTTGCCTTCGATCTGGAGCCTGCTGCATATATCGAGGAGTTCCGCAGGCAGCAGTTTGTCCGCTCGAACCGCAGCATGTTGCCGCTGCCCGCGGCACTCGGCGCCATTCGTCTAACGAGCGTTGAGGACGAGGTTCTTGAGCGCCATGCTCACGCCTACTTGGCTTCTCGCAAAGAACTTCTCTAAGATTTATTGACATCCATCGTCTTTCGTATCATGTTGAGGGGCGGGTTTCCAATCGGTTGCGAATCGCGCGCGATTTCGTCGTTCGGTTGAGACCCGTCCCGTCTTTATGGAGACAACAAGAAAGGAATCTGCATGTCTGAGTTTGCTGCCGGTCCTGTCGGTCGTATCGAGCGTGTCCGTGCCCTGATGGTCGAGCGCGGCTACGATGCCATCGTGGTGCGCGACGAGGCCAACCTTCGTTGGCTCACGGGCGTGAAGGGCGTCTTCGATTACACCTTCGAGTTCCCGCACGCGGCGTTTATTACGGCTGACCAGTGCCTGTTCCATACCGACTCGCGCTACCTCAACAGCTTTGAGGAGAACACGCCCGCCGGCAGCCCTTGGGTCTACGACATGGACGAGGGTACCATCCCCGGTTGGGTCGCCGGCAAGATCGCGGCCAACAAGTGCCGCGTCTGCGCTGTCGAGGACGACATGCAGATCAACTTCTACCAGGGCATTCAGCGTGGTCTGGAGGATCGTTCCGTCGCCTGCATGCTGCCGCTGATGCATGACGACATTCGCAAGATGCGCGCCATCAAGGACGCCGAGGAGATCGAGCTCATGCGCCATGCGCAGTCGATCACCGATGCCGCCTTCCAGCATATGCTCGGCTTTATTAAGCCCGGCATGACCGAGAAGCAGGTTCGCAACGAGCTCGAGAACTTTATGTTCGCCAACGGCGCCGATAGCCTTGCCTTCGGCTCCATCGTGGCGAGTGGTCCCAACACCGCCAACCCGCATGCCGTGCCGAGCGACCGCGTGATCGAGAAGGGCGATTTCGTTCTTATGGATTACGGCGCGGGCTACTGTGATTACCGCTCCGACATGACACGCACCGTCGTGATGGGCGAGCCTACCCAGGAGCAGCTCGACCTGTACGCGCTCGTGCGCCGTACACACGAGGAGTGCGTCGCCGCCATCCATCCGGGCGTGGAGGGCAACGACATTTTCAAGCTTTCCAAGAAGATCATCGGCGATGCCGGCTATGGCGATTACTACAACCATGGTCTGGGTCACGGCGTGGGCATCGACATCCATGAGCTGCCCAACTTCAACCGCAGCAAGAACACCATCGAGGTCGGCTCGGTTATCACCATGGAGCCTGGCGTGTATCTGCCCGGCGTGGGCGGCGTGCGCCTGGAGGACTACGGCGTGGTCACCGAGAA
The DNA here is from genome assembly GCF_003470325.1 of Collinsella sp. AM24-1. Classification (NCBI taxonomy): domain Bacteria; kingdom Bacillati; phylum Actinomycetota; class Coriobacteriia; order Coriobacteriales; family Coriobacteriaceae; genus Collinsella; species Collinsella sp. AM24-1. The sequence goes on from NZ_QRHM01000005.1 coordinate 115,528, forward strand.
CGGCTATGAGCCCTTCACCAAGACCCCGCACGACCTGCACATTATCGATTGCTAGCTCATTTCGATAGATTTTTGGGGCGGGGTGTCCGGAGCAATTCGGGCGCCCCGCGTTCTCTTTTTATGCGCTCGCTGCAGGCGCCGTCTGCAAGTGTATAATTTCGGTCGTATGTAAATTGGACGCTTGTGCGTTCTGCCCATAACAAGAAAGGTCGCTATGCCTACCATTTCTACCGCCGACTTCAAGAACGGCCTCGGTCTCCGCATTAAGGACAAGGTCTACACCATTGTCGAGTTCCAGCATGTCAAGCCGGGCAAGGGCGGCGCGTTTGTGCGCTACAAGACCCGCGACATCAAGAGCGGCCGCGTCGTCGAGAACACCTGCAACGCCGGCACCAAGTTCGAGAGCGTCATGCTCACCACCCGTGAGTTCCAGTACCTCTACAACGATGGCGCCGACTACATCTTCATGGACAATGAGACCTATGAGCAGGTTCCTGTTCCCGAGGACATGGTGGGCGAGAACTCCAAGTGGCTGCGCGAGAACGACATTTGCCAGCTGCTCTTCGCCGACGATGAGCTCATGGGCGTGACCCCGCCGATGTTCATCGAGACCACCATCGTCCAGACCGACCCGGGCTTTAAGGGCGACACCGTCCAGGGCTCCACCAAGCCGGCCACGATCGACACCGGCGCTGTCATCCAGGTCCCCATGTACCTCAACGAGGGCGAGGTCATCAAGGTTGACACCCGCGACGGCAAGTTCGTCTCCCGCGTCTAGCAACCAACTCTTCTAGGAGGACTCATGCCCCAGGAAATCAAGATTGACGGCATCGGCATTTCGCCCGATGTTCTGACCGCCATCGTCTCGCGCGCCGTGTCCGATGTCGAGGGCATCGCCTCCGTTGGCGTCAAGGACCTTGCCACCAACCTTGTCTCCATGATGCTCTCGTCTAAGGCCCCGGCTTCCGAGCCGGCGGTCGAAGCCGAGGTCGTCGGCGACAAGCTCGCACTCACCGTGCGTGTCGTGGTGTTCTTTGGCTATCCGTTCAAGAAACTCGCCGAGGCCGTTCGCGCAGCCGTGGTTGCCGCCATCGATGCCCAGGTGGGCGTCGAGGTCGAGCGCGTTGACGTTTGCATCGACGGCCTCGTTTTCCCCAAGGAGTAACCTTTGAGCCTTAAGGTTTATCGCGGGCGTACGCTTGCCCGCAGTCAGGCGCTGCAGCTGCTGTTCCAGGCCGAGGCCACGGACAGCCCGCTCGAGCGCGTCCTCGAGGGCGATTTCCTGATCTCGAAGGGTCCCCTCGACCCCTATGCGCTGGAGCTTTGTCGCGGTGCCTACGAGCATATCGATCACATCGACTGTGCCCTTCGCGCCGTCGCCAAGAACTGGGATCTTATGCGCATGCCCGGCGCCGACCGCAACCTGCTGCGTATCGCCGTCTACGAGATGCGCTTCCTCACCGACGAGGAGGTCTCGGACGCTATTGTTATCAACGAGGCCGTCGAAATCGCTAAGGCTTATGGCACCGACCAGTCCGCATCGTTTGTCAACGGCGTGCTGGGCAAGATCGCTCGCAGCGAGGAGCTGCCGGGTGAGGATTTGTACCAAGAGCTGCTGGCCGAGGATCGCGCTCGCGAGGAGGCACAGGCTGCCGAGGCGGCCGCCAAGGTCGCTGCCGCTCAGGCTGCTGCCGGTGTACTTGCCGAGGATCCGGACGCTGCTGAGGCCGTCGAGGCCGACTCCGTCGAGGAGTAGCCATGCCAGAGGGTTCCGTCCGCAACTTCGATGAGATCTCGGATCGCCTGGACCAGATCATCGCCACCGTTCGCTCCAAGGATACGTCCCTGGAGCGTTCGCTCGATTTGTTTGACGAGGCGATTGAGCTTGGTTCCCGTGCGGTCGATATGGTCGACAAGTTTGAGCTGACGCCGCGTGAGGCCGACAAGCTCGAGCAGGAATACGATGAGGATGCGGCAAACGAGTCCCAAGATAGACAGGCTGCATCCCCGGATACGAATGGTTGATGGCATTCATGAAACGCGTGCGTCTCGATGACGAACTGATTTCACAGGGCATCTGCGCCGATCGCGCGGATGCCCTTCGCACTCTTATGGCCGGCTTGGTCTCGAGCGGCGGTGAGCGTTTGACCTCTCCGGGGCTTAAGGTGATGCCGGGCCTGCCACTGCACGTTAAGGGGCGCATTCCGTACGTTGGGCGCGGTGGCCTTAAGCTCGAGGGTGCGCTCGATGCGTTTTGTATCGATCCCACGGGCCTTGCCTGCCTGGACGTAGGTTGCTCTACCGGCGGCTTTACCGATTGCCTGCTCAAGCGCGGTGCTGCGACTGTTGTCTCGGTCGACGTGGGCCGTGCTCAGTTCGACTGGTCGCTTCGCCAGGACGATCGCGTGACGCTGCACGAGCGCACGAATGTGACGCAGCTGCCCGAGCTCGGCTACGGCGATGCAATCGACCTGGCCGTGTGCGACGTGTCGTTTACGAGCATCGCGAACATCATCGACGCCGTGCTGGCATGCCTGACGCCGACGGGGTCGTTCTGCACGCTCGTGAAGCCGCAGTTTGAGGCTCCGGCGGCGCTGGTGGGCGAGGGCGGTATCGTGACAGATCCCACTGTGCGTGTTGACACGCTCGTGGCGGCGATTGAGCTGTTCACCGCAAAAGGCTTGTTCCCGGTCGACGTGTGCGTGTCGCCCATCCATGGCGCTAAGGGTAACGTGGAGTTTTTCTTGTACGGCACGAGACTTGCCCCCGGCGGACGCTCCGATGACGAATTGCAATCCCAGGTATCGGCTTTGAGCGAGAAAGCTGCAACGCTATGAAGGTCTTTCTGGTTCCCAATTACTACAAGCAAGAGGCGGTCGAGAGCGGCCTGATGCTCGAGCATTGGCTGACGCGCCAGGGCTACGAGGTCGCATGGGCGGCCGATCAGCGCTCGAAGATTCAGAGCACGCCCGATGTCGACGATGCCGACCTGGTCATTACGCTCGGCGGCGACGGCACGCTGCTGCGCGCCGCCCGCATTCTCAACTACCGTGAGATTCCCATTTTGGGTCTTTCCTATGGTCACCTGGGCTTTTTGACGGCGGCCAGTCCCGAGGAACGCGACGTTTTGCAGGTTGTGAGCGATGCCCTGTCCGGTGAGCTCCACGTGAGTCGCCGCGCCACCATCGCCGCAGATATCGTTTCCGTGCGCGAGGACGGCACCAAGGATGTCGTGCGTTCTTTTGCCCTCAACGACATGGCGCTTACGCGCGGGCCGCTTTCCGATATGGTCGAGTTCGACATCACCGTGTCGGGCCACCATATCGACCGCTTGCGTGGCGACGGTGTGGTCGTATCGACGGCGACCGGCTCCACCGGCTATGCGCTTTCAGCCGGTGGTCCCATCGTAAGCCCCGATTACACGGGTATGGTTTGCGTGCCCATCGCGCCGCACACCATTCAAGCTCGTGCCTTTTTGACCTCGCCAAGCGATGTCGTCGAGATCTTTATGTCTGACGACCGCCCGAGTGTGCCTGCCATCGCTATCGACGGACAGTTTATTACCTGCGACGGCACGGTCGAGAGCGTGGCCGTGCGTCGCGGTCCCGGCGATGTGCTGTTGCTCGACTATGGCCCCGAAAGCTTCTATAACTCGGTGAGCCGCGTATTCTACGGAGTTCGTCATGATCGATGAGCTGCAGGTTTCAAACATTGCACTCATTCGCGAGGCGACGCTGGTGCCCAGCACAGGCCTAACGGTTTTGACTGGCGAGACTGGCGCCGGCAAGACCGCGCTGCTCTCGGCGCTTAAGCTCATTTTGGGCGAGCGTGCCGATTCGTCGACCGTGCGCGAGGGCGAGGCGCTTGCGAGCGTCGAGGCTCGCCTGTTCGATGGCCCGCACGACGCGGAGGGCTTCACCGTGCAGCGCAGCCTTTCTGCCGAGGGCCGCAGCCGCGTCAAGATTGACGGCCGCATCGCCAGCGTGCGCGAGCTTTCCGAGCGCGTCGGCGTGATGATGGATCTTTGCGGCCAGCACGAGCATCAGCGCTTGCTCGATCCGGCGCATCATGTTGCTATGGTCGATGCCTGGGCTGGTCGCTCTGCGCTCGAGGCGCTGGAAAAGTACCGTGCCTGCCTTAAGGCGTCGCGTGCGGCTGCCAAGGAGGTCCGTCGCGTAGAGGAGGCGTCGCGTGCGCAGGGGAGTCGCGTCGAGGAGGCGCGCTTCGCCCTGGAGCGTATCGCCGAGGTCGACCCCAAGCCGGGTGAGTATGAGGAGCTCGAGGAGCTGCTGCCGCGCTCCGAACATGCCGAGGTACTGGTTGCCACAGCTAACGATGCCCATGCATCGCTTGCTGCCGAAGGGGGAGCGCTCGATGCCGTGAACGGCGCCGTGGCAGAACTGTCGCGCATGGCTACCGTCGATCGCAAACTGGGTGTCATCGCCGACGCACTTTCGGATGCCTGCATCTCACTCGAGGATTGCGCCAACGAGCTGCGTGCTTATCGCGATGGCGTTGCGTTCGATCCTCGCGAGCTCGCTCGCATGCGCGAGCGGTATTCCGACCTCAAGGGCCTGCTGCGTCAGTGGGGTCCCACCATGGGCGACGTGTTTGCCATGCGCGATCGCTCGCGGGAGTTGTTATCGCTGGTGGACGATGGTGACGAGCAGATTAGGAAGGCGCGCGAGGCACTTGGCGCGGCGGAGCGCGAACTGTTCGCTGCTGCCAAGGCGCTTAAGCGCGCACGCAATACGGCAGCCCCGCGTTTTTGTCACGAGGTGGGTCGTCAGATGGCGCGCCTGGAGATGGGCGGCGCTGAGCTGGTCTGGGAGTCCCGCGATCTCCCTCGCGCTGAGTGGACACCCGCGGGCCCTTCGAGCTACGAGCTTCTGTATCGCAGCGGTGCCGGCCTCACACCGCGCCCTCTGCGCCGCATCGCCTCGGGCGGTGAGCTGAGCCGCGTTATGCTGGCGAGCAAGGTGGTTTTGGGTAATGCCGATGGTGTCGATACGCTCGTGTTTGATGAGGTCGATGCCGGTGTCGGTGGTTCCACGGCTCGTGCTCTTGCTGGTGTGCTGGCCGATCTTGCCGCCACGCATCAGGTCATCGTCGTAACCCACCTGGCGCAGGTCGCCGTTATGGCCGACAAACACTACGTGGTGAGCAAGGAATCCGGCAACGTTCCTCAGACGCATCTGGACGAGGTGACTGGGGACGCCCGTACCGCCGAGATTGCCCGCATGCTCAGCGGCGATCAGTCGGAGGCAAGCCTAGCGCACGCCAGGCAGATGTTGGAAGAAGCGCGTGCTTAGGCCGAACCGTTACATGTATGTTCGACCCGGCCGCCACGAAACCGGCCCATCTACTACGTTTAATAGGCTTTCGTCAACCACGCCAAGAATTGCAAAGAGAAAACCGCAGGTAGAACGCCTGCGGTTTTCTCTATTTTCGGTATGTGGTTGGGCTATACGGATAAAACGTAGTAGATGGGCCCGTTTCGTGGCTGGTGCTGTTTGTCGGCTCCCCAAAATGTCTACTCCACGACCTTGTCCGGCTGGATGAGCTCCTCGTAGTAGCTGATATGTTCGCGAGCGTCTTCAATCTCGGGCAGCAGGAAGTTGTAGATAACTTCGATGATCATCGTGGCGCTGATCTTGGAGAACGCAAAGTCACCCGTCGTCAGCAGCGCCTCGTGGTTGACGGTATTAAAAGTGTAGTCTGCCAGGCGCGCGAGTGGAGACTTGCTGTCGCTGCTGATGACGACTACGGTGGCACCGCAGTCGCGAGCTGCTTTTGCCATGCGATTCAGTCGGCGCGATTTGCCGGAGTTTGAGATGAGCACGATGACGTCACCGGGGCGCAACGTGAGTGCAAAGCCGATTGATGTCTCGCTAATGGTGCTCGCCATGCAGCGCAGGCCCAGCTGCGAAAACTTAAACGTCGCATCGAGCGCGACTGCGTTCGTATTGCCCACAGCCGCAAACTCAATAACCCCTGCATACTTAAGGGCATGTACAACAGCCGCCAGCGTATCGTGGTCGATCCCGTCGATGGTCGCATTAAGCTCGCTCACCTTTGCAGCCAGGATGTTCTTAAGGCTCTGCTCCATGTTGTCGAGCGAGACTTCGTCAGTCAGGCCCTCGTTGCGCTGACTCTCCAAGTCGCGCGCCAACGAAAACTGAAAGCTGCGGAAGCTGCCAAAGCCCAGCTTGCGGCAGAAGCGCGAAACGGTCGCCTCGGACGTGGCGGCGGCTCGTGAGAGCTGGGCGGCCGTCAGGCGCGGCGCCTCGGACTGGTGCTCCAATATATAGTCGACAATGCGCTGCTCGGACTCGCTGTATCCCTGGTGGGTACTAATGAGGGAAAGTGCGCTCTTGCTACTATCGGTCATGGATGGCTCCTGGTTGGCATGAAAAATGGACTCGTTTGTAATGTCATAGTATAGGGGGATTTTCAATTACAAGATACACCTTGCCGTTTCAAGTGTTGATGGTAAACTTTCATTTACCGTTTACGGTTATGAAAGAACCTTTCACCGGAGAATTGCGCCTTGTCTCTTCTCACGCGGACGGTAGGTTGGTATCTTTCAGTTGTGGAAAAGCGCGCAAGGACGCGCGTGTAGGGGAGCGCCTGCGGGCGCAGTACTCAAGAAGGAGGGACACATGGCTAAGTTTGACATCATCGCCGCCACCGGTTGCCCGACCGGTATCGCGCACACCTTCATGGCGAAGGAGGCGCTAGAGAAGGCAGCTGCCGAGCGCGGTCTGACCATTAAGGTCGAGACCCATGGCCAGGTCGGTGTCGAGAACGAGCTCACCAAGAGCGAGATCGCTGGCGCCAAGGCCGTTGTCGTCGCAGCCGATAAGGATGTCCAGGCTGAGCGTTTCGCCGGCAAGCCCATGGTTTCCGTTGGTGTTTCCAAGGCCCTGTCTGTTGAGGCCGCCGGTAAGCTGATTGACCGCGCGCTCGCCGCCAAGAGCGACGGCACGGTTGCAGCCGCTGCCGATGTCGAGGACGAGGTCGAGGAGAAGGAGTCTATCGGCCACGTCATCTATAAGCACCTTATGAACGGCGTCAGCCATATGCTGGTCTTCGTCGTTGCCGGTGGTGTTCTGACCGCCGTCTCGTTCCTGTGGGGCATTACGTCTTTCGATTCGACTGCGTCTGACTACAACAGCTTTGCTGCGATGCTCAAGATCATCGGCGGCATCGCCATGAACCTCATGGTTCCGGTGCTTTCCGCCTACATCGCCGAATCCATCGGCAAGCGTCCTGCGCTCGTCCCCGGTTTTGTTGCCGGTATGATCGCCATCCAGGGCCTGCCTGTTAACGCCGAGACCGGTATGATCGACGCCGGTGGCGCCGGCGTGGGTTTCGGCTTCCTGGGCGGCATCGTCGGCGGCTTCCTCGCCGGCTATGTCATCCTGCTGCTCGAGAAGGTCTTTGCCGGTCTGCCCAAGAACCTGGACGGCCTCAAGGCCATCTTCCTGTACCCGCTGTTCTCGACGGCTATCGTCGGCCTGGTCATGCTCGGTATTTCCGGCCCCATGGCTGCCATCAACACCGCCATGATGGACTTCCTCAAGGGCCTGTCCGCCTCTGGCGCCGTTGTCCTGGGTCTTGCCATCGGCTGCATGTGCGCCTTTGACATGGGTGGCCCGGTCAACAAGGCTGCTTACGTCACCGGTACCGCTATGCTCACCGAGGCACTGGCTGCTGGCGTTGGCACCGATACCTACAACTTCGGCACCAACTTCATGGCTGCCGTCTCCGCCGCTTGCATCGTTCCGCCGCTGATCACCACCTTCGCCGTCGTTGTCGGCAAGAAGTACTTCAGCCAGGAGGATCACGACGCCGGTATCGTCAACCTCATCCTTGGTTGCACCCACATCACCGAGGGCGCCATTCCGTTCATGACCAAGAACATCTGGCCCGTCATGCCCATCATGATGCTCGGTTCCTCTATCGCTTCGATCCTGACCATTATGTTCAACGTTCACGACCCGGCGCCTCACGGTGGCTTCCTGGTCCTGCCCGTTGTCGAGAACGGTCCGCTGTGGGTCCTCGCGATCCTCATCGGCGCTGTGGTCGGTGGCATCCTGTTCGTGGCCTTCAAGAAGTACGACTTCGAGAAGAACCAGAAGGCCGCTCCTGCAGCCAAGCCGGTTGAGGCTCCCAAGGCCGCTGCCGTCGAGGCCCCCAAGGCCGAGGCTGCCGACTTCGTGAAGGTCGAGAATGTCTTTGTCGCCGAGGACTTCGCTTCTCGTGACGAGGCTCTGAGCTTCGTTTCCAACCAGGCCGTCAAGGCCGGTATCGCCAGCGACGCCGACGCCGTCATGAACGCCTTCCTGGCCCGCGAGGCCGAGGGCACCACGGGCATGATGGAGGGCTTCGCCATCCCGCATGCCAAGTCCGGCGCCATTACCGAGGCTGCCGTCATCGTCGTTAAGGACGAGTCCGGCGTGACCGGTTGGGATACCATGGACGGCGCTCCCGTCAACGTGGCCATCGCTCTGCTCATCCCTGGTGCACAGGCTGGCACCACGCACCTCAAGATCCTGTCCAAGGTCGCCGAGGCGCTCATGGACGAGGACTTCCGTGCCACCGTCAAGGGTTCCACCGACGCCGCCGAGATCGCCAAGACGATCAACGCCCGCCTGGTCTAATCCCACAGTACGCGAATAACATCGCCCCCTGTAACAAAGGCGAGGACTCCACCAGGAGCCCCCGCCTTTTTCTATTCCCTCCCATAAGTCGCGGTGAAATGGGGACTGTTTAAACGATTCAACCCCAAATTCAGTCCCTATTTCACCGCAACTTACAAAAGGGCATAGAGTGAGCTGCCTATCGAGTCTTTGTCGCGAACAAGTCATCAGCCAGAATTCCGTTCGCACGATATTACTTTGGACCGACCGAGTTTCCGCAGTTTGCTCGCCCCGGACCCCGCGCGCGGGGGCCATGAGATTTATCGCGAGTTCCGCACGAGCCGAAGAGCACTTAATGTGCTCT
>NZ_QRHM01000050.1:0-2016 GCF_003470325.1 Collinsella sp. AM24-1
TGAGCAGGCGCAGGCCGAAGCAGTCGGCGAGGTAGTAGCCCATCTCGCAGCCACCGTTACCATGATCGGACGCCATCTTGACGCAGTTCTCGGCGCCGACAGCCTGGCCGATGAGACCCTCGGGCTTGGTCATGGCGTAGACACGAATGCCCTTTTCCTTCATCTTCTTGACGGCCTCGAGGACCTCGGGGGTGGTGCCGGACTCGGAGGCGGTGAGCACGACGGACTTCTCGGTCATGCGCTTGTGGCCGGAGACGTTCCACTCGGCGGCGTGGATCAGGTAGACCTCGAGGTCGCGGTCGCCGAACTTGTTCATGAGGTACTCGAGCTGCATGAGCTCGTCCCAGGTGCCGCCGACGCCCATCAGGAACACGGCGTCGTAGCCCTCGTCGGCGACCTTGTCGGCGAGGGCGGTCATCTTCTTGCCGGCCTCGTAGACGTTCTTGCCATCCTCGACGTAGCCCTCCTGGCTAAAGTGCATGATCTCGATCTTCTCGGTTTCCTTCATGGCTTTTCCTTTCTGTCCTGCACGCAACTCTATACATCGCGTTTCTTTTCGATACCAATTATAGACATACACCTAACGTGTTTTTAATACCACTTATCAATCTGTTCCAATCCTCGGTGAACGGTCGAAATTCTCTGGTGAGTGGTATTAAATTAGAATTGAATGTATAGCTAACACCGCCGACGCCTCCCTTGTGCGACAAAGAACAGCGTTCCTACCAGCGCAATAATGGTCGATGCCCCAAACAGCACCGCCTGGACGCCCAAAGCCTCCGCCAAAAACGGAGCCGCCAGCAGCGGCAGCACGCCGGCGCTCATCAGGCCAAAACGCACAAAGCCGGTAATGCGCCCCAGGTATTTGATGTCGGCGCGCTCCTGAATCAAGATCATCTGTAGCGGTTCTAGGAATCCCCAGGCCAGACCGTTAATCGCCTGACCGATAATCGCGACCCCCAGCATATCGGTGCCCACGTACACCATGGACCCAATGCCCACGGCCATGAGCGCGCCGAGTAGCAATCGCAGGTTGACATGGCGAGTAGAAAGCTTGGTCAGGATGAACGCACCCACCGAGGAAGTAAGGCCCACGACCGAGGACAGCCAGCCCAGCCAGACGATATCCACGTTGAGCACATCACGGTAGAACAACGACTCCAGCGAATCGAACGCGCCAAACGCAAAGAAACCCAAAAAGCCCGAGATAAAGATGAGGCGCAGGTCGTGATCGCGAAACGTAAGTCGCGCACCCTCGGCCATGCCGCCCAGAATACCGCCCTTCGGCTTCTCCCCTTTTGCGGGAGCAACGCACTCGTGACAGCCCAAGGAGAGCACGGCCGCCACACCCATCATGCCCGCCATGAGCAGATAGACCGATTGCGTGGCAAAACAGCTCACGATGGCACCACCGAGCAGCGGGCCAGCGGTATAGGCGATATTGCTGTAGAACACCATGAGACCGTTCACGCGGGTACGGCCCTCGGTGGTCGACTCCAGGTATCCCGGAAACGCATGCGTGCAGGTGTTGATAAAGCCGCCCGCAAGCCCCAAGACGCACGCGGCAAACACAAGCCCGGGGACAGACAACGGTGCTAACCCCACGCCAAGCGATAGCACTGCCGTAATCACGCACGTCACAAACGACGTCCGACGCGGTCCAAAGCGATCGATGACCGATCCCGACACCATATTGCCCGCCGACGTCATAAGATTGCGCACGAGCGTAATGGCGGCAACCAAAAAGGCCGTGCCGGCCAGATCATACGTGGCCGCACCGATAAGCCCCAAAAAGTAGACCGCGTTGTTGGCGCACCACTGCAGGGACTCAATAAGAATCAGCCTGACCTCCGCCGGCGTCAGGCGCATTGCTTCGCGATCCTTCGCGAACATACGAACTCCTTCTATACAAAAAGGGGATGGAGGGCATAGGCCTGCTCCATCCCCTTTCCAGGTTGCAACGAAAATCTATGCAGCCGGGCCCTTACGCCAGCACGCCGAAGAACGCGCCGACGA
>NZ_QRHM01000051.1:0-1904 GCF_003470325.1 Collinsella sp. AM24-1
TGCAGACCTTTCGTCATGGCCTCCTACCTTTCTTTCGGGCCCTTTGTCTGGGCCGATTCGTTAGCGCCCCTCCGTGTGAGGCGTTATTGCTGACGACATATTTATATCCAAAATCAGCCCATACTTCCACCTTGCCCCCGAACGGTTTTTTATAGGGGGTGAACGGCATACACATATACTTCACGCATGGCACACTTTGATTTAATAAAGTTTATTTACGTGCCTAAATGCTTTTTCAAAACAAATAGCAAATGGAACTTAACTTTATTAAACCACCCTCAAATTGCATATTTCTAATAAAGCTATGAATAGAATTAACGATTCATACCGCGTCTCAACCATTTTCATTTTTATTCAGAAAAAAGTTTGTCCTATTCATTTCTGGTATGGATATTACCGTTTACCAGACGCTTGGTACCGTTCACCGGAAGTTCAGTATAAGGCCCAACGAACACCGGCTCGCCTTACGGCCTCATTTGTAACAACTTGACTTCTCGGTATAGAAAAACAGACCCGCTCCCCTCATGGGAAACGGGTCTGTTATCGATAATCGTAGACAGATTTGAGTGGGTTTGAGAGCCGTCGGAATCCTAGCGATCAAACTCCGCCAGCGCCTCGCCCAGAAGCCTCAGGCCCTCGCGAAGAACGTCTTCGCTCGCGCAGTAGCCCAGACGCGCGCCGCAGGGAAGCTCAAAGCGGCTGCCGGGAACCAGCAGCACTCCCCTCTCGGCCAGCAGGCGCTTGCAGAACTCCTCATCGTTCTCGGGAATATCCAGCTGGATAAACGAGGTGGATACGCCCTGCGGCGCCGTCCAAGAGACGCGGCTCTGCGCATCGATCCATGCCTGAGCGATATCACGGTTGCCAAACACGATCTTACGGTTGCGCTCAAGGATCTTATCCTTGTGCTCGAGCACGTAGGTCGCCAGGGCGTCGTTGAACACGCCGCCGCAGATCATGGTGTAGTCACGATAGGTGCGGATGCGGTTGGAGACCTCTTCGTCGGCCACGACCCAGCCCACGCGAGCCGCGGGCGTCGAATAGGTCTTGGACACCGAGTTGGTGACAATGGCCTTCTCGTACACGTCAGCCATCGACATAAAGGACTCGGTGTTCTCGAGCGGCAGATACACCTCGTCGCACAGCACGTAGGCGCCCACCGAACGGGCAATCTCGGCAATCTGACCGAGCGTATCGGCATCAAGCACCGTACCGATGGGGTTCGATGCGTTATTGATACAGATGAGCTTGGTATTGGGGTGAACGAGGCGCTTGAGCTGTTCGATATCGGGCTTCCAGCCGAGCTCCTCGCGAAGCTCCCAGTACTCAACCTCGGCGCCCAGCGTGCGCGGAATCTCGTAGAGCGGCGCATAGGTAGGCCACTCGGCAATCACATGGTCGCCGGGCTCGACCACGGCCATGATGGCGTTGAAGTTCGCACCCGTGCAGCCGTTGGTCTGCAGGATGTGGTCGGGATTGACCTCGCGGCGATACAGTTTGGCGACCTCGGCCTTAAAGTCGGGCGAACCCTCGATCCAGCCGTAGTTCATCTTCTCGCGGTCCAGGCGCTCGTAAAACGTGGCGCCGTCCTGCTCGTCAAGCGCGCGAAGCTCGCCCATGGTCAGCGAGGAAATCGTCGACTGGGCGATATCCCACGTAGCGCTCTTCTCCCAAACGTTGAGCCATTCCTCAACGCCGATTGTCTTGATATCCATGGCCAAGCTCCTTACAAAAGCAGTCATCCAATCGTGTTGACGTTCCTCATACAAGATTGGGGCGGTGCGAATACCCGCACCGCCCCAATGAGAGACATCTAATGGCAGCTAGATATATGTATTAAGACCTGTACGGGTCCTTGAAGACCTTAGAGGTCCTCGCGCCAGAAGGGCATGCTCATGCAGCGC